>JBPYDW010000234.1:0-17640 GCA_051986335.1 Vulcanimicrobiaceae bacterium
ACGACCAATGCGCAGGCACAAGCCGCGTTCGATCGCGGGCTGCTCGATTATTACGCTTATAATCCCGAAGCTGCCGGACACGAGTTCTACACCGCCGCCGATCTCGATCCGCATCTGGCGATGGCCTGGTGGGGCATCGCGATGAGCAACGCCAGCAACCTCAACGTGCCGTCGACCGACGATCGCGAACAGCAAGCCGAAGACGCGATCGGTCAGGCAAAAGATCTCGAAAAGTATGCGTCGGCCGAAGAGCGCGCGCTCATCGAAGCGGCGGCGCTGCGCTTTAGCAGCGATTCAAAGGCCAATCGAAAGGCGTTGCTGACGAAGTATCGCGACGCCTTGCAACGCGTCGCCGCAAACTATCCCAACGATCCCGATGCCGCGGCACTGTACGGCGAAGCCCAGCTGTACGTCGTTGTCGCCGACGCGCCCGACGGAATCGACGTGCTTACGCCGGCGAAGCGGGCAGCGTTTGTCGAGCACGTCGCCCAGCTCATGCCTTACTTTCAGGCGCAGCTCGCCAAGTTTCCCCAGCACGTCGGACTGCTGCACTTTTACATCCATTCCGCCGACTCGGGAAACCAGCAACAAGCCGCCGTGGCCGCCTCGAAGCTGCTCGCCTCCTTCGATCTGCCTCCGGAGGCTTCGCACCTGACGCATATGCCGGGACACATCTACTTCAAAGTCGGCATGTACGACGAGGCGCTCGACGTGGCAACCCGCTCGGTAGCGATGGATCACGCGGCCTTCGACTGTTGCCATCCCGGCTACTACAGCGGGCCGCGCTACTATCACGACCACAACGTGTCGTTCTTACTTTACGCGATGACGATGACCGGCCACACGAGCGACGCGGTCGACGTAGCGCGTCGCGAGGACAACGACGTCTTCCTGGCGCGTCAGTTGGTTGCCGCTCACCGCTGGAACGACGTGATTGCGATCCCCTACAAGAAGGGCAAAAGCGACACGCTGCCCTTCGCGCGAGGCATCGCCTTTGCGAACTTGGGTAACGCGGCCGGCGCCGAGGAGGCGCTCAAGGAGATCGCGCCGCCGCCGCCTGATTCGCCGTCGTTCGCCGCCACCGTCAGCGCGATGAAACTGCTCCTGCGCGCAACGATCGCGCAAAACGCGGGCGAGGACGCGAAAGCGCTCGACCTTTTACAGCAGTCATCAGCCGCTGCGGACAAAGGCGATCACCTTTGGTACGCGGAGTTCCCGGCGTTGTACTATTACTCACCTCACCTGGCCCTTGCGCAGCTCTCCGAGCGCTTAGGAAAAACGGAGATCGCGCGCAAGGCGCTGCAAGACGAACTGACGATGAACCCGCGCTCGCCGATCGCCACCCAAGACCTAGCGCAGCTGGCGAAGCAGCGGTAGAAGGACGCGCTCCGCCACGGCCCTATTTGACGGCGGCGGGCGTCTTCGGCTTCGGATTGACGATGTGGATCGCTTTGCCGTGCGCGGCTTCGGCGGCATCCATGATGCTCTCGGTGAGCGTCGGGTGTGGATGCACCGAAAGGCCGATGTCTTCCAGCGTGGCGCCCATCTCTAGTGCAATCACTCCCTCGCCAATCAGCGATTCGGCGTGCGGTGCGACGATGTGCATGCCCAGCAAGGCGTCGGTCTTGGCGTCGGCGACGAGTTTGATGACGCCGTCGGTTTCATTCATCGTGCGAGCGCGGCCGCTAGCGGCCAATGGAAACTTTCCGGTACGCACCTCGTGGCCGGCCGCCTTCGCCTCTTCCTCGGAGAGCCCGGCGGTCGCGACTTCGGGATCGGTATAGACGCAGTTCGGAACCGCGACCGGATCGAAGGCCGCGGACTTATCTCCGGAAATAACTTCGGCGGCAATCACGCCTTGCTTCATTGCGCGATGGGCGAGCAGCGGCTGTCCGGTCACGTCGCCGATCGCAAAGATGCTCGGCACTTTCGTGCGCATCTGCTGATCGACCGTGATGAACCCCTTGTCGTCGGTAGCCAAACCGGCGGCGGCGAGATTGAGATTGTTGGTGACCGGCCTGCGGCCGACGGCCACCAGCACCATGTCGAACTCGCGCGTTTCGTCTTTACCGTCGGTTCCGGCGCCGTTGAAGGTCGCCTTGATGACCTTCCCGCTCTTCTGCAGCCCGGTAACCTTGGTGTCGAGCATGATCTCGACGCCCTGCTTTTTGAGAATACGTCCCAGCGTTCGCGAGATCTCCAAATCGGTTCCGGTGAGAATCTGCGGCAATGCCTCGATGACCAGCACGTTGGAGCCCATGCGCGTGAACACGGTGGCGAACTCCAAGCCGATCACGCCGCCGCCGATCACCAGCATTCGCGTGGGGATCCGCTTGAGCGCAACGGCATCGTCCGAGTTGATGATATACTCGCCGTCGCGTGGCCAAGCTTTCACGTCGATCGGTGCCGAGCCGGTAGCGATGACGACGTTCGTTGCCTTTATCGTGTCGCTGCCGCCGTCTTTCTTCTTGACGGCGACTTCGGTGGGACTCTTGAACGACGCTTCGCCGTAGATGAACTCGACGTTATTGGCCTTGAAGAGCGTCTTGACGCCGCCGACGTTGGCGTTGACCACATCGGCGGTAAACTTGGCGACGCCCTCACGATCGACGTCGGCCTTGCCGACTTTCAGCCCGATGGCTCCGGCATGTTCGATTTGGCGAACGATCTCGCCGACGTGCAGCAGCGCCTTCGTCGGGATGCAGCCCCAGTTCAGACAAACGCCACCGACCTCGTCGCGGTCGATGCAAATAACTTTCTTGCCGAGTTGCCCGAGGCGAATGGCGGCGTGATACCCGCCCGGCCCGGCGCCGATGACGACTACGTCGACTTGATGATCAGCCATGGCGCAAGGGTGCGCCGCGCAAGCGTTTTAAACCTGGCCGACCAGCGCGATGAGGACGCAGGCCGCAAAGTCCGGCAGCTCGTTGACCGGAAGGCGTTCAGCCGCTACGTGTGCGGCGTCCCACTCTTCGGGCGCCATGAGCCGGCGCGCGCGTTCGAGCGACGCGCCACCCTCGACGGTGAACCAGCCGAAAAGGCGGAGCGCATTGGCCTCCCGGTAGCGGTCGGCGGCGCGATACAGTTGCACGGCCTCGCCGAGCTTTCCCAAACGTGCCGCGTACTGGGCGATTCCTTCCGTGGTAACGGCGCTTACTTCCGGGCTGGGATCGGCCACCAGCAAGCGCGTCGCTTGCAAGAGGTCGTCACCGGCGCGCGTAAGGTCGTCTTGCGCCATTCGCACGCGAGCGCGCAATTGCAAGCTCGAGGCCTGAATCGGGGCGTTCTCTATCTCGGCTGCGATTTCGAGCGCGCGCGCGATCAGCTCGAGCGATGTCTCGTAGTTGCGCAGGCGATACTGCGCCTCGGCGAGATCGACCAGAATCGTCGCGTGAACGCGCTCCATCTTTCCCGCCTGCGCGATCTTCAGTGCCCGTTCGAAGAGCTTGATCGCACCGGGAATATCGCTGCGCGCTTCGATGGCTAAACCGCCGAGGTTGCACAGCGCAACCGCCACGCCGCGCTGGTTGCCGACCGAGCGCTGGAGCGCCAGCGACAGCTGGCCGTACTGCTCGGCCGCCTCCGCTTGATTGGCGCACCATGAGGCCATCGAAAGCAAGTTGTAGGCGCGACCCAGTGCGGCACGATCGCCACTTTGGGTGAAGACGCTAATCAGGTAGGGCGCTCTGTCGATCAGCGTCTTATAGTCGGCCGCAGCGTAGCAAACGCGCATGCGCAGGTACCATAAGTGGGCGAGCGTCTCGGCCGAAACGTTGGGAAAACGCTCGACCGTGTCGATGATGCGCCGCGTCCATTCGAGGCCTTCCGAAGTCCGGCCGCCGTCCGCCCAGCGAAGGCGAAGCGCCCAGACGAGATCGAGCAGCGCCGGCAGATGAGCGTCGCCGCGCATTGTCCACTGCAACGCCGCCAGCAGGTCGTCGTATCGCTCGGCGATGGCCGAAGCCGCTTGCGTGAGACCGAGCTGCTCGTATTCGTCCGAGATCCGCTTGGCGTGCGCGCGCATGCATTCGATGTAGCGCTCGGCGACCAAACGGCGGTCGTGAATGGATTTGAGCTGTTTGCGAGCCGACGTGCGAGCCGTCGGGCTCATCTCGTACTTGCCGTCGGCGTGCACGAGGTGACCTTCGTCCACCAGCGCGTCGAGAACCGGCGCGATCGCCGACGCCTCCGTTTCGCCTACCAGCAGCGCTGCGTCGCCGGCGTCGAACGCGCCATGAAATGCCGTGCAATATACCAAACAACGGGTGCGTTCGTCTGGCGATAGCTCTAGGGGAATTGCTAGCCTCCTCTTTTGAACTGGCGCGCAACTTCGCTGCGCGCCAGGCGCTTCGTCCAGCTCTTTACACTGCGCGAAAAAAACCGAACTGCGCGCCCCCACGCTGACTTCGCACCGTGGGACCCCCGCGCAAACTGCGCGAATGGACCGCACCATGCCCAAGGTTGGATGGGCCGGCCTACTCCCGGCACTCGACCGTCACTCCATTGTGCCGCTCTATCGGCAAATTCACGAACGCCTGCGCGAGGCGATCCTTGCCGGGACGCTGCCCGAGTCGACGCGGCTTCCACCCGAGCGCACGATGGCACAGCAGTTGAATGTCAACCGCAGCACCATAGTTCATGCCTATCGTGAACTTGTTAACGAAGGCTTGATAGAGCAGCGGGTAGGCTCGGGCTCGCGGGTCGTCCCCCGCCTGCGCCCGGGACAACCCGAACGTTCCCCAACCGTTCCGTGGTGGGTCACGCTGCCGCCGTGGCGCGTCGGCGAGTTTCCGATGGTTCTGGGCGAGCTCGCCGCCAAGCAAGAACCGGGCCGCATCTCCTTCGTTCAGGGCGTTGCTCCCGACGAGCCGTCGCCGTTGGCTGCACTAGCCAAATCATTCGCTCGCGTCGCGCGCGAGCCGCGCTTCATTCATTCCTATGGAGATTCCGAAGGATACGAAGGGCTGCGCGAGGCGATTGCCGCGCGCATGCGAGCGCGCGACGTGCAGTCGGCAGACGCTCGCAACATCGTCGTGCTGACCGGCTCGACGCAAGGGATCATGATCGTTGCCCAGAGTTTGGCCGAGCCCGGCGACGAGATCGTCGTTGAGCAGCCATCGTATCCGGGTGCGCTGCAGATCTTTCAGATCTGCGGGCTGCGCGCGATATCCGTTCCGGTCGACGACGAGGGCATGCGCGTGGATCACGTCGAGGCGGTGTTGCGCACGCGGCGGCCACGGTTCATCTACACGATGCCGTCGCTGCACAACCCGACCAACGCCACGATGAACGCGGATCGCCGCGAGCGTTTGGCCACGATCGCGCGCCGTGGCGGCGTTCCGATCGTCGAAGACGATCCGTATGGACCGCTGGTTCCCAGCGCTGCGCCGCCGCTAGCGGCGCTGGCGCCGGAGCACGTCGTGTATTTGTCGACATTTTCGAAGACGATTGCGCCCAGTCTGCGGGTGGGCTGGCTGACCGCGCCGCGCACCATACTCGAACGACTACTGCTGCGTAAACAAGCGCACGACATGGCGACGAGCCTGTACGTTCAGGCGGCGATCTGCGACTATCTCGGTCACGGTTACGACGCGCACGTCGATCAGCTGCGCGAGGAACTGCTGTTGCGCCGCAGCATTGCGGATGCAGCGATCGCCGCGCATTGGCCGGCCGGCATCCGCATCAGCAAACCGGCCGGTGGTTTCTACGTATGGGCAACGATGCCGCGCGAACTGCGGGCGCGTCCGCTGCTCGATGCTTCGGAACGTTTGGGCGCGTCGTTCCTTTTCGGCGAAGCGTTCTTTGCCGGCCAAGGTGGCGATCACAACTTCCGGCTGGCGCTCACCGCGGTGACGCGCGATGAAATCACCGAGGGCATCGCTCGCATCGGCAAGGCCATCACTCGGGTTCGCGCGTGAAGGCAAATGCCGCCGGTATCGCGCGCGACTTGCTGGCGTGGTACGAACGCCACGGCCGCCGGAACCTGCCCTGGCGGCGCGTGCGCGATCCCTACTACACCGTCGTCAGTGAGTTCATGCTGCAACAGACGCAGGTCGAGCGCGTCGTTCCCAAGTTTGAAAAATTCGTCCGGCGCTTTCCGAACTTTGCGGCGCTGGCGCGCGCGTCGGCGGCAGACGTGGTACGGCAATGGGAGGGGTTGGGCTACAATCTTCGCGCGACGCGCTTGAAGCGTCTGGCCGAGACCGTGATGGAACGGTGCGGCGGCGCGCTGCCGGCCGGCGAGGCTGCGCTGCTGGAACTGCCCGGAATCGGCCCGTACACGGCTAACGCGGTTGCGGCCTTTGCCTTCAACCACGACGTTGCGGCATCCGACGTGAACGTTCGCCGCGTCGTGCACCGCGTTGCACTCGGCGTCGAATTTCCCGCGCAAGCCACTGACCGGCAACTCGACGCACTAGCGCAGCGGTTGGTTCCGGCGGGGAGCGGGCACGATTGGAATAGCGCGCTCATGGATTTGGGCGCAACCGTGTGCAGCGCGCGCGCTCCCAAGTGCCTGCTGTGCCCGCTGCGGCGCTGGTGCGCGGCAGCGCCGATCGATGCGGCGGCGCTAGAGCGTTTACGACGCACCAACGCTCGCGCACCCAGCGGACAGGCGGCGCTCAAGTTTGAACGTACCGACCGCTTCGCTCGCGGCCGGATCGTCGACCGCCTACGGCGGCTGCCACCCGGCCAAGCCATCTCGCTGCTCGACTTGCATAGCGATTTGGAACCGCGATTGCACGAGCGCGACGTTCATGCCGTGCGCAAGCTGGTAGCAGCCTTGGAACGCGACGGAATTGTCCGTTGCACCGGCGATGCCGTGACCTTGGCAGATTAGCGGGATGTGGCAGGCGCCACGCGGCCCGCGCGCCAACCCCGCCGCTATGCGCTTGGTTTGTGCCACGTTGCTCGCTCTTTGTCTCGCGTGCGCCGCTGCCGCTGCAGAGTCGCGGCCCGCGTTTGATTTTGCCGCGGCGCGCCGGCTCGTCTACGTCGGCGAAGCGCAAATCTCTCCCGACGGCACACGCCTGGTCTACGTGCGGACCGTGAACAACTACCAGAGCGATCGCAGCGAGGCCCGGCTGGTCCTCGTCGATCTGCGCACCCACCGCTCGCGCGATATGGTTAGCGAGCGCCACGGTCTGGCAATGCCGCAATGGTCGCCGCACGGGGATGCAATTGCCTTCGTTTCCGACGCGCCCGACGGCGACGACGACGCGGAATCGCAACTCTTCGTGCTGCCAGTGAACGGCGGCGAGGCCAAACGAGTTACGTCGCTGTCGAGCGGCGTCGAAACGTACGCCTGGAGCCCCGATGCCAAGACCTTTGCGGTCGTGACGCAAGACGAAAATCCGCAAAAGAAAGCGATTGCCGATCACCTCGACGCTTTTGAAGTTGGGGACAACGACTATCTGCACACCTCGGCGACGCCGCCGTTTCATCTTTGGCTCGTCCCGGCGGCCGGTGGCGCCCCGCGTCGATTGACGCACGGCGAGTGGAGCCTGGGAACCGCCGATCCCGATGCGGGGAACGACATTTCGTGGTCGGCAGACAGCAAGTACGTAGCGTTCGAGCGCTTTCCCAACGCGATCATCGGCGACTCGCTCGGCGCCACTATTCAGGTCGTCGACGTGCGTCACGGCGCGATCGTCAAGCTTACCAAGAACTCCGGACTCGAAGGGGAGCCGCAGTTTTCTCCAGCCGGCAACCAGGTCGCCTACGAGCGACCGACCAACGGATGGGTTCCCAACGGCAATGCGCTCTTCGTCGCCCGCGCCGGTGAAAACGGCAGCGACGTTCGCCGCGATATCGATCGCGACGTCGTGGACTATCAGTGGAGTGCGGACGGGAAGGCGTTGTGGCTGGCGACGCTCGACGGCGTTCATTCGGTGCTCTGGTATCAGCCCGTCGCCGGCTCGGCGCGACGGATCGCGATGGGAGGCTTAGAGCTTTCGAGCCTCGGCAATGTCGCTCACACCGGCGCAGTCGTCTTTTCCGCATCGACGCCGCAGCATCCGAGCGACATTTACGTTCTGACATCGCCCTCGGCGACGCCGGTGCGGGTCACGCACGAGAACGGATTCTTGAGCAACTACGCGTTGGGACGACCGACCGGCTTGGATTGGAAGGGCTCTAACGGATTCCATGAAGACGGCGTGTTGACGTATCCGCCGAACTTTACGCGCGGGAAAAAGTTCCCATTGGTACTTTTGATACACGGCGGCCCGCAGAGTGCATCGACCGTCGGTTGGAACTCGCGCCGCCAAGTCTTTGCCGGTCACGGCTACTTGGTCTTCGAGCCAAACTATCGCGGTAGCACGAACTTGGGCGACCGCTATCAATCCGCTATCTACATGGACGCCGGTGCAGGTCCGGGAAGGGATGTGATGGCCGGCGTGCAGGCCGTGCGGCAGTTGGGGATCGTGGACGATTCGCGGATCGCGGTCACCGGCTGGTCGTACGGCGGCTACATGACGTCGTGGATGATCGGCCACTATCACATATGGAAAGCCGCGATGTCGGGTGCCGCGGTCAACGATTATCTCTACGACTACAACATCGCCTTCTACGTGCACACCGACGAACCGTATTTCAAGGGCTCGCCGTGGGACCCGCGTTATGGGAGCGACTGGCGCGAGCAGTCACCGATAACGTACGCATCCGCGATCCGCACGCCGACGTTGATCATGGGCGACATCGGCGACAACAACGTCCCCATCACCAACTCGTTCGAGATGTACCACGCGCTCAAGGACAACGGCGTACCGGTGGAGTTTGTAGCCTACCCGGTCTCCGGACACTTCCCGGGCGATCCGGTTCGCTCCGAAGACGTCTCCCGCCGGTGGTTAGCATGGCTCGATAAGTATTTGGGAGGCGGTCCGCTATGAGGCGCGCGCTGCTCGGCCGCCTTTCGCGCATCCTGCGCTTCGGCGGCACTAGCACCTCCATGTGCGTCGCGACACTGGCCGCGTTTCTGGTAGCCGGCGCCTGGGCGGCGGCGCGGACGATGACGCTCGACGACGATAAGCTCCTGGTCGGCATCTCCGACGCACAGATCTCGCCCGACGGTACGCGCATCGCGTTCATCGTCTCGCGCCAGGATTTCAAGAACGACCGCCGCGACAGCACGCTGATGCTGATGGACGTCAAGACCGGCGAGCAACGTCCCTTGACGTACCAGAGAAAGGGCTTGGGCGATCCGCGCTGGTCGCCCGACGGCAGCCGCATCGCGTTTACCGCTTGGACCGGTGAAGGCGACGATGCCGGCGAGCAGCTTTTCGTCATGGACATGCGCGGCGGCGACCCAATCCCGATCACGCACGCGCCACGCGGCGTCGAGCAATTCACCTGGCGTCCGGATGGAAAGGCATTCGCCTACGTGACGCCCGATGAGTCGAAGAACGCTGCCGACGCAAAAAAGCATTTGGACGCCTTCGTCGTTGGCGACCAGCCGTTCAGCGACCGTAGTGCCCCGACGCCGAATCACATTTGGTTGATCAATGCCGATGGCACCGGCGACCGCCGGTTGACGTCGGGCAGTTGGAGTTTGCCGACTTCCCAGCCGCCGAGTTCGCCCGCGTCGCCGCTCTCCTGGTCGCCCGACGGCACCGAGATCGTCTTTACCAAGATGCCCAATGCCTACGATGCCGACGGCGACCTCGCGGTGGTAGCGATCGTGAACGTCCAAACGGGCGCTGTTCGCACGCTTACGACGCACGGAAAATACGAAGGCTACGGCGACTTTTCTCCCGACGGGACGCGCGTTGCGTACTGGTATCCGTTCGACGGCGATGAAGCAGCGCAAAACGACATCTTCGTCGCGCCGGCAGCGGGCGGCAACGGCGACGACGTTACCCGCGATCAGATCGACACCAACGTGCAACGAGCGATCTGGCTACCGGGGAGTAAGGCGTTGCTGATCGCCGGTCACAAGGATACCGATGCCGCGCTGTGGGTCAAGCCCCTGGGAGCGCCGGCGAAGCGCGTCAACCTGCACGGCGTGCAGCCGTCGCAATTCTTCTGGCTCGATGCGAGCGTGGCGAATACGGGAGCTATCGCCTTCGTCGGAAGCGAGGCCACGCACCCGTCGGAAGTGTATTACATGGCCTCTCCCGACGCCGCGCCGCGCCGCATGACGTCGTACAACGACACGATCGCCCAGCTCGATCTCGGGCGCAGCGAGGCGATCACCTGGCAAGGCCCCGACGGCTTCACCGAAGACGGGGTCTTGACGTATCCACCCAATCGGAGCTGCACCGCACAAGCACCATGTCCGCTCGTGCTGGTAATTCATGGCGGACCGAACTCGGCGTCGGTAACGGGATTCTCCGACCTGGCGCAGCTCGTTGCCGCGCGCGGCTACCTCGTCTTCCGCCCGAACTATCGCGGCAGCGACAACCTCGGCGAAAAGTACTGGCATGCGATCGTCAACGACGCCGGTGACGGTCCGGGCAAAGATGTGATGGCCGGCATCGCGGCGCTGGAAGCGCGCGGGATCGTCGACACGTCGCGCATCGCGGTAACCGGTTGGTCCTACGGCGGATACATGACGGCGTGGCTCATCGGGCACTATCACATCTGGAAGGCTGCGGTCGCCGGAGCGCCGGTAACCGACTGGATGGACGAGTACGTCCTCTCGGATAACAACGTCGGCGTTCGCTACGCGTTCAACGGTGCCACGCCGTTCGTCGGTAGCGGAATGGCGACGTACATGGCGCAGTCGCCGATCACCTACGACTGGAACGCCACTGCTCCGACGCTGATTTTGGCCGACACCGGCGACGTTCGCGTTCCGATCACGCAGTCGTACAAGCTCTTCCACGCGCTCAAGGATCATGGCGACACGGTGCGCTTCTTTGCCTATCCGGTCGCGGGTCATTCACCGAGCGATCCGGTTCGTTCGCTGGACGTTTACCGGCGCTGGATCGATTGGGTCGCCGGCTATCTGAAGTAACGACGGCGTGCCGGCGATACCGTTCCCCAAGAAGAAGGTCACGCGCGCCGTTGCGCTCGAGGAACTTGCCATTCTGGAGCGCACCTACCCGGCGGCGGTAACCGCGCTCCACTACACCAATCCTTTCCAGTTGCTAGTGGCGGTAATTCTCTCCGCCCAGTGCACCGATGCGCGCGTCAACCTCACCACGCCGTCGCTCTTCGCGCGATATCCCGATGCCAAATCCCTGGCCGCAGCCAAGCAAAGCGACGTCGAAACGATCATTAAATCGTGCGGGTTTTTTCGCATGAAATCCAAGAACCTGATCAATGCCTCGCGCGCCTTGGTCGAGCAGTTCGGCGGCGAGGTGCCGCGCGAGCGCGAGTTACTCGAAGCACTCCCCGGCGTTGGTCGCAAGACGGCAAGCGTCGTCATGGCGGCGGCATTCCAGGAAGCTGCGTTCGCGGTCGATACCCACGTGTTTCGCGTCGCGCACCGCTTGGGGCTGACGCTCGGCAAGACACCGCTCGACGTAGAGAAGGACGTTACCGCTCTCGTTCCGCCGGATAAATGGCGGCACGCGCATCACTGGCTGATTTTCCACGGCCGCGAAATCTGCAAAGCGCCGGTTCCGCTGTGCGATCGGTGTCCGGTCAATGGTTTGTGCCCGAGCGCCAAGATCGTGGCCAGGTTGCGGCCTAAAACTTCAGCGGCCCGTCGCCCTGCAGGTGCGAAGGCCGCGGCAGCTCGGCGTCCTGCGCGATCGTCTTCAGCAAAGAAGAAGCGGTGAGCGGCTCACCGTAACCGGCTTCCGTCGAAACGATCGAGATGTTGATCAGCGCCGGAGTCGCCGCAGCGGGGACAAACTGGTAGTCACCGTCCAACCCTAGGCCGCTAACGCGGACGAGCTGGTTTACGTCATCGAGATCGAGACTCACCCGCTTCTCGCCGAAGCGAACGCGCAGGCGCAAGGGTTTCTCCAAACGGATGAGTTTGACGCCGTGACGCTCACCCAGGATCGCGTTGATGCGCGTGCATCCAGCCATAATGCTCTGCGCGAAGGCGCGCAATCCGGACTCGGCGTCGTCGAAGGGCGGGGCTTCCGACGTGCCGGCGTCGATCGCCGCCCCGAGCTGACGGCGGGCGCGAATTCGCTCCGCCGCTTCGACGATCGGATTTTGCGCGGTGAACTCTGGCTTCATCGGGTCGGACATGGCGGCCCGAGTATTCTCTGCCTGCGCGCGCGAAATCCCGCGCATGGGTCAGCGCACTCCCGAGCCTCCGGTCGCCCCCCAGGCTCCGTCCTGGCGCCGCGTCAAACCGCGTATCCCGGACACCCCGCAACGCCGGCAGCTCGAGCGCCAGCGCAGCGTCCGGGAGATCGTCTTCGGTGCACAGGACGGAATCCTCACCACGATGGGCATCGTCACCGGACTCGGGGCGGCAACCGGCAATAACACGACGGTCGTAATAACCGGATTGCTTGCGCTCGTTGCCGGCGCGCTGTCGATGGGCGTCGGTGAATTTCAAGGCTCCAAATCCGAGCGCGAGGTCGTGCAGGCTTCGATCGACTTGGAAAGCCGCGAGATGGAAGCGCACCCGCAAGAAGAGTTCAACGAACAGGTTGCCTACTATCGCGAGAAGGGCTTCAGTAGCGACGAGGCTCAGATGATCGTTTCGCGATTGGTAAAGAACCCGGAGATCTACTTTTACGAGATGATGCGCGACGAGTTTGGCATCGATCCACGCGTCGCCGAAGGTTCGAGCGCGCGCCCGGCCGTATCGATGGCCGGCTCGTACGCCCTCGGGTCGCTCGTTCCCATCATTCCGTATTTCACCGCCTTGCCGGCGCATTACGCGGTGATCCTTAGCGCAGGGCTGGCGGTGATCGGTTTGTTCGGCATCGGCTTTTACGCCGGGAAAATCGCCGAACGCTCACCCTGGCAGCGCGGCATTGAGATCGCACTGTGGGGCACGGCGGTCTTCGCGCTATCGTTTGCCGCCGGACATTTGATACCACCGCTCTTCGGAAACCAACCGGTTCCACTGGGCGGATAAAAAAATGGCGCGGTGCTCGCACCGCGCCGATGGATAGGACCGTATAATTACGAGGTTTACTTCTGGGTCTTCTTGGACTTGGGAGTGGGCTTCGCTGCGGGCTTGGCCGCGGGCTTGGCGCTCACTTTGGTCATCGGCTTGGTTGCCGTCTTGGCCGCCGGCTTCGCAGTTGCTTTAGCCGAGCTCGCCTTGGTCGTGGTCTTGGCCGCCGGCTTTGCAGTCGGCGAGGCCGCTGCCATCGCGATGCCCGTCATCAGGAACGCAGACGCCAGCATGCTTGCGAGAATCTTCTTCACGTGAAATCCTCCTTTCCCGATTTATTCAAATGCCCGGTAGCATTGTGCGTACGGACATCACGCCTCGTAAACGAATCGCGCGGGCCGAAAGTTCGCGCCGAACCGCCGCGACCCTCTCGTTTTTCCCAGGCGCGCCACAGGTTGTTCCTCTTCGAGGATAGCGGCTATCGCTTGCCTACGATTTGCCGAGAGATGACCAGCCGTTGGATCTGTTGCGTGCCCTCGTAGATCTGCGTGATCTTGGCATCGCGCATCATGCGCTCCACCGGATATTCGGCCGAGTATCCGAACCCGCCCAGCACTTGAACGGCATCGGTCGTCACCGACATGGCAACGTCGCCGCATTTGAGTTTGGCCATTGCCGCCCACAGCGTGACGTCGGGCGCGCCGGCGTCGCACTTTCGGGCCGCCTCATAGAGCAGCAGGCGTGCGGCCTCAACCTCGGTTTTCATGTCGGCCAGCATAAAGCCGACGCCCTGATGCATCCCGATCGGCTTACCGAATGCGACGCGCTCGCGCGCGTAGTTGGTGGCGTAATCGAGCGCACCTTGCGCGATGCCGAGCGCCTGGGCCGCGATGCCGGGGCGCGATTTGTCCAGCACCTTCATCGCGATCTTGAAGCCCTCGCCCTCGTTCCCGATCAAGTTTGCCGCCGGCAGCGCGCAATCGTCGAAGGCCAGCTCGACCGTCGGTGACCCGCGGATGCCCATCTTGCGCTCTTTCTTGCCCACCGCAAAGCCGGGAGTGCCCTTCTCGACGATGAACGCGCTGATGCCGTTGGCTCCCTTTTCCGGATCGGTGACGGCGAAGACGCAAACGACGTCGGCGACGCTGCCGTTGGTGATCCAAATCTTCTGGCCGTTGAGGACGTACGTGCCGTCACGCTTGACGGCGCGCGTTCGCATCGAGCCGGCGGCATCGGAGCCGCTGGCAGCCTCGGTCAAGGCGTAGGCTGCGATCCATTCGCCGGAGGCGATGCGGGGAAGATATTTTTTCTTTTGCTCTTCGCTGCCGCCGATCAGGATCGGCAGCATGCCGAGCTCTTGCACCGCCACGATCAGCGACGACGATGCGCAGGCCTTGGCGATCTCTTCGACCACTTTGACGTAGGTGAGAAACGTGCCGCCGAGGCCGCCGTACTCGACCGGAATTGGAATTCCGAGCAAGTCGTTTTGCGCAAACAGCTCCTTGATATCGGTAGGGAACTCCTCGGTTTCGTCGATCTCGGCGGCGCGCGGTGCGACCTTTTCGGCCACGAGGTCGCGCACGGCATCGAGGATCATCGCCTCTTCGTCGGGCGTTGCGTGGGCTGTCAGGGTTGACATCTATTGCGTTCCTTACGTTGCGGCGGTCCCGGCTCGCTGCTCAACGGGCAAAGGTTGAGGCGGTCCCCTCGACTTGCTTCGCTCGCTCGGGATGACGAGGGGGTTCGACGTGCTGGAGGCGACCTCCGCGAGGGTTTTTGCGACCCCGAAGCCTATCACGGCGACGATGAACAAGGTATTTGCTACCTGTGCGCAAGCGGTCGCCGATATTCCCAACGGCGCGACGCTGGCCGTCGGCGGCTTCGGGCTCAATGGAATCCCGCACAACCTGATCCAAGCGCTGTTGGAACAAGGTGCCACCGATTTGGTGACGGTTTCGAACAACTGCGGCGTCGATGGTTGGGGGTTGGGCGTGCTGCTCGACAACAAGCGCATTCGGCGCACGACCGGTTCGTACGTCGGTGAGAACAAAGAGTTCGAGCGGCAGTACTTGCACGGCGAGCTCGAAGTCGAGCTCGTTCCGCAAGGTACGCTCGCCGAACGATTGCGCGCCGGCGGTTGCGGCATTCCGGCGTTCTACACGCAGGCCGGCGTCGGCACGGTGGTCGCCGAGGGAGGCTTGCCCTGGCGTCACACGCCGGCCGGCGGCGTTGCCGTCGAGTCACCACCGAAAGAGACGCGCTCGTTTGACGGACGCGACTACGTGCTCGAACGCGGCATCGTTTGCGATTTTGCGTTGGTTCGCGCGAGCGTTGCCGACACGACCGGCAATCTGATATTCCATAAGGCGACGCGCAACTTCAATCCGCTCTGCGCGATGGCCGGCAAGATCACGATCGTCGAATGCGAGGAGCTGGTCGAGCCCGGCACGATCGACCCGGAAGACGTGCACCTGCCGGGCATCTTCGTGCAGCGCATCGTCAAAGTCGGGCCGCAAGGCAAACGCATCGAGCGCGTTACGACGCGGAAGAATGGGAGCGTTTGAAATGACGTTGACGCGAACGCAACTGGCGGCGCGGGTGGCGCAGGAATTGCGCGATGGCCAGTACGTCAACCTCGGCATCGGATTGCCGACGCTGATCCCCAACTACGTCCCGCCAGGCGTGACCGTCACGCTGCAGAGCGAGAACGGCATCCTCGGCATGGGGCCCTATCCGCAGGAGGGCGAGGAAGATCCCGATCTCATCAATGCCGGGAAGGAGACCGTGACCGTGTTGCCCGGTGCGTCGTTCTTCGACTCGGCGCTCTCGTTCGGCATGATCCGTGGCGGCCACATCGATCTGGCCGTCTTAGGCGCGATGCAGGTCAGCGAACGCGGCGATCTGGCGAACTGGATGATCCCTGCCAAAATGGTGAAAGGTATGGGCGGCGCGATGGATTTAGTTCACGGCGCCAAGCGTGTGATCGTGATGATGGAGCATGTCGCCAAGGGGAACGCGCATAAGATCGTGAGCGAATGCACGCTGCCGTTGACCGGCAGGCGCGTCGTCCATCACATCATCACCGACATGGCGACGATCGACGTGACCCCGGACGGACTGGTGTTGCGCGAGTTGGCGCCGGGCGTCAGCATCGATGACGTGCGCGCCGCCACCGGCGCGCCGCTGCACGTGTTGGGCACGCCGACGGCGATGAGGATACCCGCCGGCGTCGCTTAGGCGAGCTTAGACGGCTTCTCGGAATTGGGTGTTGTAGAGGCGCGCGTACATTCCGTTGCGGGCTAGTAGCACCGCGTGGGGGCCACTCTCCACGATCGTTCCGTTGTCCACGACGAAAATGACGTCGGCCGAACGAACCGTTGACAGCCGGTGAGCGATCACCAGCGACGTGCGACCCTGCATGCAAGTCTCGAGCGCGGTCTGAATGGCGGCCTCATTCTCGGAATCCAGCGCGCTGGTCGCTTCGTCCAAGATGAGGATGCTCGGATTCTTGAGTAAGACGCGCGCGATAGCTAAGCGCTGACGCTCGCCGCCCGACAGCTTGTGACCGCGCTCGCCGACGACGGTTTGATAGCCTTCGGGCAAGCCGGCGATGAACTCGTGAATGTTGGCGTTGCGAGCGGCTTCGAAAAGCTCTTGGTCGCCGGCATCTGGTTTGGCATAGCGCAGATTGGCGGCGATGGTGTCGTGAAAGAGATAGGTCTCCTGGGTTACGATGCCGATGTCGCGCCGCAGCGATTCGAGGGTCACGGTCCGCACGTCGTGGCCGTCGACGAGAACGCGCCCGCGCTGCGGATCGTAGAAGCGCGGAACGAGCGCCGTTATCGTCGTCTTGCCCGCGCCCGATGGTCCGACGAAAGCCGCGACTTGCCCGGGTTCGACGTGGAACGAGACGCCGTCGAGCACGCGCCGTTCCTGGCCCGGATAAGAGAAGCGAACGTCCTCGAAGCGGATGTCGCCGCGTACGGTCGCCAGCTCCATCGCGCCGTCGGGAACGTACTCTTCGGTTTGCATGTCGAGATACTCGAAGATGCGCTCGAAGACGGCGAGCGCGCTGACGATCTGCACTTGGATGCCGGCTAGCGCCGCCGCTGAGCCGTAGAGCCTGCCGCCGATGAACTGTATGAACGCGACGATGACGCCGACCTGTATCGCGCCGGCGATCGCCATCCAGCCGCCGGCGAGCCAAACGATCGCCGGCCCGACTACGACCATCGCCATGACCGAGGCCAGGAACCAGCGCCCAACCATCGCCAGCGCGATCTCGAGCTTCATGAGGTTGGTACCGACGCCGTAGAAGCGTTCGCGCTCGTAGTTTTCGCGGGCGAACGACTTGATCAATGTGATGCCGGAGATCGAGAGTGTCTCTTGGGTGATCGACTCGATCTCGTCTCGCTTCACGCGCGTCTTCTTGCGGATTTCGTACATGCGACGGCCGACAGGCCCTAGCGGCAGCACCATCAGCGGCACGATGACCATTGAGATAAGTGCCAAGCGCCAGTTCCAAACGAACATGGCAACTACGGTCGTCACAATGATGACGATGTTGGTGATGATCGAGGTGAGCGTCCCGGTAACCACGTTGTCGATGTTGTCGACGTCGTTGCTGACGCGGTTCATGATCTCGCCCGTCTTGGTGCCGGCAAAGA
>JBPYDW010000235.1:0-2141 GCA_051986335.1 Vulcanimicrobiaceae bacterium
TGCTGGCGCAACTCGTCGAGCACGGTCGCCCGCATGACCGCGTAGTCGGCACCGTCAAACGAGCCCTTGAACTCCAAGATGCGGTGGCTGCCGATGTTCGATGTCATGATGACGATCGTGTTGCGAAAATCCACCGTGCGACCTTGACCATCGGTCAGCCGGCCGTCGTCGAGGATCTGCAACAGCACGTTGAAGACGTCGGGGTGCGCCTTTTCGATTTCGTCGAACAGAATCACCGAGTAGGGGCGCCGGCGTACGGCTTCGGTGAGCTGTCCGCCCTCGTCGTATCCTACGTATCCCGGAGGCGCGCCGATCAACCGCGCGACGGTATGCTTCTCTTGGTACTCGGTCATGTCGATGCGAATTAGCGCGCGCTCGTCGTCGAAAAGGTACTCGGCGAGCGCCCGCGCCAGCTCGGTCTTTCCGACGCCGGTTGGACCGAGAAAGATGAACGAGCCGATCGGGCGATTGGGATCGGCGAGCCCCGAACGCGAGCGCACGACCGCTTCGGCGACCGCGTCGACCGCCTCGTCTTGACCGATCACACGCTTGTGCAACTCGTCATCGAGATGCAACAGCTTTTGCTTCTCGCCCTCGAGCAGCTTGGTTACCGGCACGCCGGTCCAACGGGCGATGACCTCGGCGATGTCCTCTTCGGTCACCTCTTCCTTCGCGAGCCGGCCGCCCTGCGTTTTTTCAACACGCTGCTCCTCATCGGCGAGTTGTTTCTCGAGCCCGGCCAGCGTACCGTAGCGCAGCTCGGCGACGCGGTTGAGATCGTACTGGCGTTCCGCCTGCTCGATCTGTACCTTCGTCTGTTCGATCCTCTCGCGCAGATCGCGCAGCTTGACCGCGGCGTTTTTCTCGGCATCCCACTGCGTCTTGAGCTTGGCCTGACTCTCGCGTAACTCCGCAAGCTCTCTTTCCAGGGCGTCCAGCCGCTGCCGGCTGGCGGCGTCCTTTTCTTTGCGTAGCGCTTCGCGCTCGATCTCCAGTTGCATGATGCGCCGCCGCAACTCGTCGAGCTCTTGCGGCATCGAATCGATCTCCGTCCGCAGCTTTGCCGCAGCTTCGTCGACCAGATCGATCGCCTTGTCGGGCAAGAACCGATCCGAGATGTAGCGATTGGAGAGTACGGCGGCCGCCACCAGCGCGCCGTCGGTGATGCGCACGCCGTGGTGCGCTTCGTAGCGCTCTTTGAGCCCGCGCAAAATGGAGATCGTGTCCTCGACCGAGGGCTGATCGACGAGCACCGGCTGGAAGCGACGCTCCAGCGCCGCATCCTTCTCGATGTACTTGCGGTATTCGTCCAGCGTGGTTGCGCCGATCATGTGCAGTTCGCCGCGCGCCAGCATCGGTTTGAGGAGGTTGCCGGCGTCCATGGCGCCCTCGGCTTTGCCGGCCCCGACGACGTTGGGCAACTCGTCGACGAAAAGAACTACCTGCCCCTCGGAGTTCTGCACGTCCTTGAGCACGGCTTTGAGCCGCTCTTCAAACTCGCCGCGGTACTTTGCTCCGGCGATGAGCGCGCCCATGTCGAGCGAAACGATGCGCTTGTTTTTCAACCCTTCGGGCACGTCGCCGCGCACGATGCGCTGCGCCAGCCCCTCGACGATCGCCGTTTTGCCCACGCCCGGGTCACCGATGAGCACCGGGTTATTTTTGGTACGGCGCGAGAGCACTTGAACGATGCGCCGAATCTCGTCGTCTCGCCCGATGACCGGATCGAGTTTGCCGCGCTCGGAATCCAGCGTGAGGTCGCGGCCGTAACGCTCGAGAGCTTTGTACGTTCCTTCCGGATCGCGGGTGGTAACGCGTTGATTCCCGCGCACGTCGCGCAGCGCCGCCAAGATCTTGTCGTAGGTTCCGCCGGCGTCGCGCAACAGTTTACCGACGTTCCCCGAGGCCTGCGCCATCGCCAGCAACACGTGCTCGACCGAGACGTAGTCGTCTTGCAACTTCTTGGCTTCGCCCTCGGCAGCGGTGAGGATGCGCGCCAACTCCGGCGATAGCGTAACCTGCGCCTGATCGGCACTGCTGCCCGACAGACGCGGCAGCCGGCCGATAGCCGCGTCCACATTGCGCCCTAACGCTTTGACGTCGACGCCGGCGGCGGTCAGAATATCGGGCGCGATCCCGCG
>JBPYDW010000236.1:0-14449 GCA_051986335.1 Vulcanimicrobiaceae bacterium
GCCGCCGGCCACCGGACTGGTCGTCGGGCACGAACGGCGCGGCCTGGGGGTCTGGGAGGGGGTGTGCGAGCGGCTTTTCGGCATCCCCATGGCCGGTCAAGGCGAATCGCTCAACGCCGCGGTAGCCGGCTCGATCGCCCTCTACGAAGCGGCCAAGCACACGCCCGGGGGAAGCCGGAATACCCTTTAATTTCTTATTGTCAAGAGAGTGTGCGGGCATGTAAAAGTCAAGACTACCCGCGGAAAAAGTCGCATGGTACAATCCACCCATTCACGGGGCGGCCCCGCGAATTGAGCTGCCAGGAAGGGAGACCGACGGCCACATGGCTACCTCCGAATTGTTCTGGAAACTGTTCGCCCACACGGGATCGATTAACGCCTACTTGGCCTACCGCCAAATGCATCCGACGCCCAGCCCAACCTGAAGCCTTAAGAAGTTAAATTTGCAGAGTGCCCGGAAGATTAATCCGGGCGCTCTTATTTTGTGCCCGTCGCTTTTTTAGAAGATGAGTGAGTTAGCAGATCGGCTGGCCGACCTTGAGGCGCGATTTGCCCGCGCCGCGGCGCAGGCGCAAGACGAGCGCGCCCTCGACGAGGTGCGCGTCGCCTTCCTCGGCCGCAGCGGCGAGGTGACCGCGGCGCGGCGCGCGATCGGGCAGCTTCCGCCGGCCGATCGGCCCGCCGCGGGCAAAACGATCAACGACGTCGTCGAGAAGCTCGAGGAACAATTGCGCGACGCGCGCGCGGCACTCGAATCCCGCGCGTTCGAGAACGAGCTGACCCAGGGGATCGACGTCACGTTTCCGGCCGCAGCGTCGCGATTGGGAACGATTCACCCGGTACGCCGCATCATCGACGACGTCTGCGCCTATTTCCAGCGGCACGGTTTTGCCGTCGTGCTGGGGCCCGAAGTCGAGCCCGAATACTACACGTTCGACGCGCTCAACATCCCGCCCGATCATCCATCGCGCGAGGCCTTCGACACGTTCTTCATCAACGACACGATGGTGCTGCGGCCACACACCTCACCGATGCAAATTCGCACCATGCTCGAACACCGACCGCCGGTCGCCGTGGTTGCGCCGGGACGTTGCTACCGTAGCGATGCCGTCGACGCGCGCCATCTCTTTCAGTTCAATCAGATCGAAGGGTTGCTGGTAGCACAAGGCATTCACTTCGGTCACCTCAAGGGAATGTTGACCGGAATGTGCCGCGAGCTGTTCGGTCCCGAACAAGATGTGCGCTTTCGCCCCTCGTACTTTCCGTTCACCGAGCCCAGCGCCGAAGTGGACACGACGTGCCCCAAGTGCCATGGCAACGGGGCGAGCTGTAGCATGTGCGGCGGCTCGGGCTGGATCGAGCTGGGCGGCGCGGGAATGGTGCATCCCAACGTGCTGCGCGAGGTTGGCTACGATCCCGACGTCGTCTCGGGCTGGGCCTTCGGCTTCGGCGCCGAGCGTTTGGGATTGGCTCGCTATGAGGTCGACGATATCCGCCGCTTCATCGACAGCGATCCCGATTTCTTACAACAGCTTCGTTAGGTCTCGATAATAGACGATGCGCGTTCCAATCGCTTGGCTCCGTGAGTACGTCGACTTGCCCGAATCCGTGCAGGCGATCGCCGATCGTCTAGCGATGCTGGGCTTTCCGGTCGACGCGATCGAGGAACGGCCGAGCATCTCGGGCGTCGTCGTCGGGCGAATAACGGCGCTGGTCAAGCATCCCAACGCGGATCGCCTGCAGGTCGCCACCGTCGATATCGGCGCGGCGGAGCCGCTGACGATCGCAACCGCGGCCACCAACGTGGCGGTCGGCCAAACGATTCCGGTCGCTACCATCGGTGCCCGCTTGCCGCAGATCACCATCGAGCCGCGCACGATGCGCGGCGTTAAATCCGAAGGCATGCTGATCTCACCGGACGAGCTGGCGTTGCCGCCGGCGTGGTTCGAGGACGGCATCATGCAGCTCGACGAGGGGCTTGCACCCGGAACCGATGTCGTCGAGCTCTTCCACCTGCGCGATGCCGTGCTCGACGTCGATGTTACCAGCAATCGGCCGGACGCGCTTTCGATGATCGGATTAGCGCGCGAACTAAGCGCCGCGCTGGGTACGCCGCTGCGCCTGCCGCGGTTCGAGAATCCGGGAACGCAAAAAGAACCGGCCGGCGCCGCGCCGACCGTAGCGATCCAGACACCCGACTGCACGCGCTTCGTCGCGCAGCGTTTCGAGGACATCGCGATCGCACCGGCCCCGGCGTGGATGCGCGTCCGGTTAGCGTTGGCCGGACAGCGGCCGATCAACAACGTGGTCGATGTCTCAAACTACGTGATGCTCGAAGTCGGCCAACCGCTGCATTTCTACGATGCCGGCAAAATCGAGCGCACCGCATTCGTCGTGCGCGATGCGCGTGCCGGCGAAGCGATGGTCACCCTCGACGGCACCGAGCGCGCGCTGACCTCGACGGCAATGGTCATCGCGGACGCAAGCGGACCGCAATGTTTGGCCGGACTGATGGGCGGCACGACCTCGGAAGTCACCGAGCGGACCACCGCGATCGTGCTGGAAGCCGCCAACTTCTCCGGGCCGCGCGTGCGGCGCATGGGCTCCGCACTCGGTTTGCGCACCGATGCGTCGTCGCGCCATGAGAAATCGCTCGCACCGGCGTTGACCGATATGGGCGCGGCGCGCGCCGCCCAGTTACTCGTCGGCATGGGAGCAACGGCGTACGCCCCGCACGCCTTCGGCGCAGCCGTCGAGGCCGCGGCCCCTATCGCATTGGCGACCGCCGAAGTACAACGCATCCTTGGCCTGGACGTCGATGCCGCGGCGATCGCGCGCGATTTGACCGCGCTCGGTTTTGCGGTAACGGCAGCAGAACCCGCCGCGCTTCGGGTCGTACCGCCGCCGTGGCGGCGCGATATCACCCTGCCCGCCGACGTCATCGAAGAGGTCGCGCGGATGGAAGGCTATGAGAATATCGCAGCAGCGATGCCGACGGTTCCGGCCACCGAAATCTCGAGCGATCCCTACGTGCTGGAGCAGCGATTGGCCCGACTGCTGGCCGGTCTGGGATATCAAGAGGTCATGTCGTACGCGCTGCACGGACCCGCGCTCTTTGAGAAACTCAAGCGGGGCGGCGTCGTCCCGGCAATTGAGTCGGTCGAAATACGCAATCCTCTCTCCGAGGATCGCCGCTACCTGCGTTACGCGCTTGGTCCCGGCATGACCGAGTACTTCGCGCAAGTGGCTGCGCCGGTGCGTGCCTTCGAGGTCGGTCACGTATTCGGTCGCCGCAACGAACACATCGACGAATCGGCAACCGTGACGTTTGGATTTACCGCCGCGCCGGCCGACGAGCCGGCCTGGAGCGATTCCGGCTTCCTGCAGATCAAAAGCGACACGCTGGCGCTGCTTCGCGAGCTCACGGGTCGCAACGCCGACGTCGCGCGCGGAGTGCGCAACGGATTACATCCGGGGAAGACCGCAGTGCTATCGATCGACGGCCACGAGGTAGCGACGATTGGCCGGCTCGATCCGCGCGTGGCCAGAGCCTTTGAGGTGCAGCTCCCGGCCTACCTCGCCAACGTCTTTCTCGACCGGTTGCCGGCGTACGCGCTGCCGCGCTACGAGCCGCCGTCGCGCTACCCCTCGACCTATCGCGACATTGCGATGGTGGTAACGCTCGACGTTCCGGCCGATCGCGTGGAGGCAACCGCCGCCGAGGCTGCCGGGCCGCTCTGCACGAGTGCCCGCGTCTTCGACGAGTATCGCGGGCCGCAGGTCGGTCAGGATCGTAAGAGCTTAGCCTTGCGAGTTACGTTGCAGCGTAAGGATGCTACAATCACCGACGAGGAGGCAGACACCGTGATCGCAGGCGTGCTCGATGCATTGCGTGGCAAACTGGATGCCGTTATCCGCGAATGAACAACTTTGGCTGGCCGGATTTGGTCATCGTCGTGATCTGCGGGCTTTCCGCCGTCGCCGGATTCCGCCGCGGTTTCGTCGAGGAGCTGTCGGGGGCGGTGGCCCTGCTGTTCGCGATCGTCACGCCCTGGCTCTATCGCGGCGAGATGGATCACACCATTGCTTCGGTAACGCGATTAGGGCCGGGCTCGGCCCACGTGATCGGCATGTTCATCGTCGGCCTGGCAACGTACGTAATCGTACGTCTGGCCGCACGGTTGGTCGGCCGCGTTGCGAAGCTGCCGTTCCTCTCGATCTTCAACAGCATCGCGGGCGGCGGAATCGGCGTGGTAAAGGGCGTGCTGTTCTGCTGGATCATCCTGTATATCGCGCTCTTCTTTCCGCTATCGCCGGATCTGCGTTCCGACCTGCACCGCTCGCCGCTGGTGATCGGCCTCTCGCAAAACTACGGACCCATCGACAACACGCTCAAGACCGTGATGCCGTGGTTTGCGCGGCCGTTCGTCAATCCGTATTTCTGGCGCCACCGCGCTTAGCGCGTTACGAAACCGTTACCGGCGGCGCCTGCGCGCCGAGGAAGATGCGTAGCGCGGACTGCACGCCGGCACCCATCTGCACCGGCACGTTGGCGTCGAGCAACGCCACTTCGATCGCGCCGAGCGCACTAAGGATATCCGTTTGCGACACGTCGCCCATCGTGCCCATGCGCACGATCTTGCCGGCCTGCTCGCCTTGACCCTCGGCCAGCACGACGTTGTTTTTCTCGCGCAATGTCTTGAGTAACGCCGACGCGTGAATACCGGCCGGCGGGATAGCGGCAATCACCGTCACCGAGTGAGCGTCGGGCTGCGAGAAAATCTCGAAGCCCATCGTCTCAAAGGCTGCCCGTATGGCACGCGAATACAGCACGTGCCGCGCAAATGCCGCTTGCGCGCCTTCGCGTTTATAAATCTCGAGCGCGGCCTCCAGCGCCCAAACGATCGAGACCGGCGGCGTCCACGGCGTTTGCCCTTTGATCCCGAACTCCAGCGCTTTGCTCAGATCGAAGTAGAAGCGCGACGCTTTTGCATCGGCCATCGCCGTTTTCGCGCGTGGCCCGATTGCAACCATTGCCACTCCGGGCGGTGCTGCCAGCGCCTTCTGCGACGCCGACGCCGCCACGTCGTATCCCCATTCATCCATGCGAAACTCAGCGGCACCCAATCCGCTGACCGTATCCACCACGCTCAGCGCTCCGTGCGCGCGCAGGGCCGGAGCGTACAACGCCATGTCGTTCTGCACCCCGGTGGACGTCTCGTTGTGGGTGAGAAGAACCCCTTTGATACGGCGTTTGGTATCGGCGTACAAATGCGTCTCGAGGGCCTTGGCGCTGAGCGCGTGTCCCTCGCGGGTTGCGATCGTCTCGACCTCGCAGCCGTACGCCTTTGCGATTGCACCTAACCGCTTTCCGAAGACGCCGACCGGGCACGAGAGCACCAAATCGCCCGGTGAGAATAAGTTCGTCACCATCGCTTCGAGCGCGCCGGTTCCCGACGACCCGAGCAACACCACGTCGCCCGACGTTCCGAAGATCGGCTTCAACCGTTCGGTGACGCCGGTGAGGGTTCTCGCGAACTCCGGTCCGCGGTGATTGACCATCGGGCGCGCCATGGCGGCGAGCACCGTCTCCGAAACCGCGACCGGCCCCGGTATAAACAAGTGCGCCTTATTCATACTCGGGCCACATTCGGCGCGCTGCCGTGAACTCCTGACCGCTGCCGCGGTGTGTTGACTACCGTTTGCTGCGCGAAGCGGCGGTGCGGCGCTTACCGGCGCCGACGCGAGCGCGTTTTATCGCCCCGTTGCGCCGCATCGGCACCACGTTGCTGACGCGCGCGCCGCGCGCATGATCGCCCAGCGCGACCGGAGAGATGATGCGTTTGCCCAGCGCCTGATGGAAGACTTCGGAAAGCTCTTCGACCGGCACGAAGGTCATCGTGTCGCGGATTTCCTTAGGAATGTCGTCGAGGTCGATCTCGTTGCGTTTGGGCAACAGAATCTTGCTGATGCCCGCACGTTTTGCGCCCAGCACCTTTTCCTTGAGGCCGCCGATCGGCAAGACTTGGCCGGTCAGCGTTATCTCGCCGGTCATTGCCAGATTCGGATCGACCTTCAATCCGGTGAGCATCGAGGCGATCGACGTCGCCATCGCGATTCCGGCCGACGGACCATCCTTCGGCGTCGCGCCGGCCGGCACGTGAATGTGCAGGTCGTGCTTGGCGAAGTAGTCTTCGGGCAGACCCAGCTCGCTCGAGCGCGAGCGGAGAAACGAGACCGCGGCCTGGGCGCTCTCCTTCATCACGTCGCCCAGCTGTCCGGTGAGCACCAGTTTGCCGGTGCCCGGCATGGCCTGAGTCTCGATGAACAGGATGTCGCCGCCGACCGGCGTCCAGGCCATGCCTGTCGCCACGCCGACCGACGCAGTCCGCTTCTTGACTTCATTATAAAAGCGCGGCTTGGACAGGTACTCGTGCAGGTTGTGCGGCGTCACCTTTCCTTTGAAGCGCGGGTGCTCGGCGATCTTGCGGGCAACCTTACGGAAAACCGTCCCGATCTCGCGCTCGAGATTCCGTACGCCGGCCTCGCGCGTGTAGTCGGTGATGATCGCGCGAATCGCCGCGTCGTTGATCTGCGCTTGTGAATCTTTGAGGCCATTGGCGGTGCGCTGTTTCTTCACCAAGTAGCGCTTGGCGATTTGCAGCTTCTCGAACTCGGTGTAGCCGTGCAGCGAGATGATCTCCATACGATCGCGCAGCGGACCGCTTATCGTGTCCAAGCTGTTAGCCGTGGTAATGAAGAGCACTTGCGAAAGATCGAACGGCAAATCGATGTAGTGGTCGCGGAACGTGTAGTTTTGCTCGGGGTCGAGCACTTCGAGCAGCGCCGACTGCGGGTCGCCGCGGAAGTCTGCGCCGACCTTGTCGATCTCGTCGATCATCATCACCGGATTCTTGGTGCCGGCATCGCGAATCGCGCGGATGATCGTGCCCGGCATGGCGCCGATGTAGGTGCGCCGATGACCGCGAATCTCGGCCTCGTCGCGCACGCCGCCAACCGAGAGGCGCACGAACTTGCGGCCCATCGCCTTGGCAATCGAGTGCCCCAGTGAGGTCTTGCCCACGCCGGGCGGCCCGACGAAGCAAAGTATGGGGCCGGAGAGTTTCTTCTTGAGTTTTCCGACGGCGAGGTACTCGATGATGCGATCCTTGATCTTGTCGAGATCGTAGTGATCGGCATCCAAAATTTCGCGGGCCTTCTTGATCTCGATGTGATCCGCGGTCTCCTTGTCCCACGGCAACTGGATCAGCCAATCGAGATAGGTGCGAATGACGCTGTACTCGGGGCTCGCCTGCGGCACTTTTGAGAGCCGGTCCAACTCTCGATCCGCAGCCTTCTGCACCTCTTCGGGCATGTGCGCATCTTTGATCTTTTGGGCCAGCTCGTTTGCCTCGGCCAGCTGCGGATCGACTTCACCGAGCTCTTCTTGAATAGCGCGCAACTGCTGGCGCAGGTAGAACTCGCGCTGATTCTTTTCCATCTCGCGCTGAATGTCGCTCTGGATCTTATGGCCGAGTTCCACCACCTCGAGTTCTTTGGTGAGCAGCATGGTGAGCTTGCGCATGCGCTTGGCGGTATCGCGCTCTTCAAGAATCGCTTGCCGCTCGGCGGTCTCCAGCCGCATCGTCGAAGCAACGAAATACGTCAGGACGTTGGGATCGGTGATGGTCTGCACTTCCATCTCCATCTCGCGCGGAGCTTGCGGAAGATAGGAGAGCAGCTTTTGAAACAGGCTGGCGAGATTGCGCTGCATCGCCTGCAGCGCCTCATTCTCGTTGGTGATATCGGGCAGCTCGGTGTAGGCGGCTACCAAATAGGGCTCGGTCTGGGTGAACTTCTCGATGCGAAAAACGGTCTGGCCGGCGACGATGCAGCGCAGGGTGCCGTCGGGAACCTTGAGCATCTTTTGTATGACGCCGATGGTGCCGACGCGGTGGACGTCGTCCGGACCCGGATCCTCGACGTCTTTGTCTTTCAAAACCGCTAGACCGATCGGTTTGCCTTCGCGCAGCGCCTCTTCCACCAGCTGAATGCCGGGCTTCTTGACGACCGCCAGCGGAATGACGGTGTTGGGAAAGAGCACGGCCTCTTGCAGCGGCAGTACGCCGACCAAGTTTGCGGTCACGATTGCCTCTTTTGGCTGTTCCGCGCTTGCCTCGGGCTTCTGCTCGGTCAATTGTTCGGTCATCGGTGTTATGCGAGCGTCCTCTTTACGACCATGCGGATCTCGGTCCGCGCGGTCGGAATATACTGCGTGCTGGAGACGGGAAGTTCGATTGCGAGGACACCGTCCACAAATTCGGCGGCGGCACTCTCGAACTGAATTGCGACCGGAAGGTACACCGTTTTTGAAAACGGTCCGTACGCGATCTCCTTGAGCGCAAATGACCCGCGCTGCAAACGCGTTGGGTCGCGGCGCAGCCCTCGAATCACCAGGGCGAGTTCGTGCACTTCAACGTGCAACGAATCGGGATCGGCACCGGCGATCTCGACCTTTACTACCACCTGACCGCGCTCTTCGTCGACGAAGACGTCGGCGTTTGGCTCAAACGAACCAGGTCGCGGCCATAGGACGAAATCCATGCCTTCCTCCAACCCGGGCACTTAGCAATCGGATGCGGCGAGTGCTAAGAGATCTGGACCTAGCCCCTTCGTTCCGCAGGGTGCTTTGCCCCGGCGCCCGCCCGGCGCCTTGCCGGGCACCAGCACGAGCTACTGCATGCTTGGGTCGGGGAGCTGCTGACCGCTAGGCCACACCACGCACGGCTGGAGCTCGATGCGCAGCGGCGCCATCGAATTGGGCGGAATCTGCACCTTGAAGAACTGTTGGTATTTGGTGGAGACGCCGTAGCGCGACTGCGGCGGGAACTCGGTCGTGGTCGTACCCGGGGCGTGGGTCGCCGCCAGAACCTGATTTATCTGGGCGGCTTGCGCCGGCGAAAGGTACTGCGTGGACCGCTGGCCCAGCCACGTGCTGTTGTCCTGCGTGGTGTAGAGGAATCCGATGACCTCGCCGCTCGTCATCGTCGTCGTCGAGACGACCTTGTCGATGCGCACGACCTGCAACGAGCGAATCACCGGCGGCTGCAGCACTTGCGGTACCGCGCGCTCGGAGTCCAGGCACGCCCCCTGATTGAAGACCGCCGGCCCGGTGGAACCGGCCGGCGGGACTTGCGCGACAACCGTCGGCTGCAGCAGGGCGGCGAGAAGAAGTGTCGTCAACATGCGAACCACTTCTCGCCGCGAGCCCGACTTACTGCTGCCCGATTCGCTGGTTGGCGTTGTTCATGATGTAGATTTTGTCGGCATGACGCTGTCCCAGCGCTTTTTGATCGTAGATGATGCCGACGTACTGGCCGGCATGAACGTGACTCATCTGGTACGTGGTCTTGCCGTCTGACGAGAACACGTTATCGAACTTCGGCAATAGCAGGAACGATAACGTCTGCCCGGTGTGCGGGTCCTTCACCTTGATGTTCTGCGTCGAAACGTGAACGGTTAGACCGTAGAACGTCGACGCGGCTTGGGTAACCGCTGGAACGAGCGCGAGGGCGCTTATGATGGCGGCGGCAACAAAACGACGGATCATTTCTAATGACCTCCTTTTCCTCGTGCAGGTATACCCGGAATCGCAGGACTTGACACACCGGCAGCGAGAGAACGGCTCGACTTGAAAACGTTGGCTCGGCGCCTGGGAACGATCGACGCTGCGCTGATCGTCATGGGCGGCATCGTCGGCTCGGGCATCTTTCGCACGCCATCGGTCGTTGCACAGCGAATGCATTCGGCCTCCTTGGTAATGGCGATCTGGGTTGGCGGCGGCCTGGTCGCGCTGCTCGGGGCGTTCCTCTTTGCCGAACTTGCGTCGCGAAGGCCTTCCAGCGGCGGACTGTACGCCTATTTGCGCGACGCATTTCACCCGATGGTTGCCTTTTCTTACGGTTGGACGCTGCTGCTCGTCTCGCAGAGCGGTGGCATGGCCGCAGCTGCGGCAACGTTCGGAGCGTACTTCACGCCGCTCACCGGGTTGCACGTGCCGGAGACGCTGGTCGCCGTAATAGTGCTCGCAGTCTTTACCCTGGTGAATTGCCTGGGCGTGCGCGAAGGCGCCGGGTTGCAAAACGTCCTCATGGTGCTGAAGATCTTGGCAATTCTGGGCGTCATTGCCGCCGGACTGTTTGCTCCAAGCGCGCCGGCTGCAGCCCACGCACTCGGTCAGCTCAGCACGAGCGAACCAGGTTTGATCGCCGCCATCGGGCTGGCGCTGGTTCCCGTGCTGTTTACCTATGGCGGCTGGCAAACGGCGACGTTCGTATCCGGTGAGTTGAAAGATCCGCAGCGCTCTCTGCCGATCGGTCTGATCGTCGGCGTCATCGGCGTCATGGTTCTGTATTTGGGCGTAACGGCGGTGTGTCTGCACGCCCTCGGACCAGCCGGTTTGGCGGGAACGGCGACGCCGGCATCCGACATCGCGCGCAGGGTGCTCGGCCCGATGGGTGAGCGGGTGATGGCGCTGATCGTGGCGCTCTCGACGCTCGGTTTCCTGAGCAATCAAATTCTGGTTTCGCCGCGCGTCTACTACCAGATGGCCGCCGACGGCATGTTTTTCAAGACGTTGGCGAACATCCATCCGCGCACGCTCGTTCCCATCGCTGCCATCGCGTTGCAAGGAGCGGCCGCGATCGCCGTCATGCTGCCGCAACGGTACGACCAGATCCTCGACTTCGTTACCGGCATCGACTATTTGTTCTTCGGCTTTGCCGCGATCGCGCTGTTCATCTATCGTGCCCGCGACGCTCGCGACGGTGCGAACAAACAGATCGCCGTCCGTATGCCCGGCCATCCGGTGACGACCGTGCTGTTCTTGGCGATCGCTTGGGCAATCGTCGTCAACTTGCTGATCTCGGCCACCGGCGACACCTTGGCCGGCTTCCTAATACTGCTCTCCGGCGTGCCTGTGTACTACTTCTTCCACCGCCGCCGCGTAGCGACATCAACCTAAACGAGCGTAGCAGTCACCTTGCCGTCGTCGGGACGCGCGCATTTTTCCATCCCTGAAAAAATGCTATTCACTTCGCGCTCGCTCTCGCCATCCATGGCTTCACTCGCGCCTCAGATGCCCTCCTCACGGCAAGGCGTCTGCGACGCTCGTTGTCGCTCGCTAGTGGTTTGCCGCCATGAGCTTGGCCCAGTCTTCGCGCGAGATGCGCAGATCGTCTTCGCCCAAGTCTGCCAGCGGTGTCTTCGGCAGCTGCTCGCGCTCGCACAGGTCGGAGCTCTTGGTATTGATGTAGAGCAAGCCGGTAACTAGCTCGCCGCGCGCCCGCGATTCGTGAATCGTTCGCATCGCGCCATCGGCATCGGTGGCGTCGTAGTCGCGATCCACCTTACGCAGCAATACGTGCGAGCCGTCGTCGAACTTCACGTCCTGCACGGTTCCCGGCTCGTAGTCGACGACGATCTCCTTGCTTCCCAAGATGAAGTCGGGCGTGTGCAGCGTGAGCTCGTGCTCTTTGACGTACGCATAGCTCTTGGTCGAGCCGACGTGGTCGTTAAACGTCACGCAGGGACTCACCACGTCGAGCACCGCAGTGCCGCGATGAGAGAAGGCCGCTTGCAGCAATGGAATCAGTTGCTTTCCGTCGCCCGAAAACGAGCGCGCTACGAAGGTTGCGCCCAGCTCCAGCGCCAGCCCGCAGACGTCGATAGTGGAAAACTCGTTGACCTTGCCGTTCTTCTGCGTTGAGCCCAGATCCGCCGTCGCCGAAAACTGTCCTTTGGTGAGCCCGTAGCAGCCGTTGTTCTCAACGATGTACGCGCAATCGACGTTGCGCCGAATGAGGTGGCAGTATTGCCCCAAGCCGATGCTCGCCGTGTCCCCGTCGCCGCTGATGCCCAGCACCAGCAACTCGCGGTTAGCCAGCTTCGCACCGGTTGCAATCGAAGGCATCCGCCCGTGCACGCCGTTGAACGCATGTGACTGCGAGACGAAATACGCCGGGGTCTTGGAAGAGCAGCCGATGCCGCTCATCTTGGCGAGCTTGTGCGGTTCCACGCCGTAGTCGTACATCGCCTTGATGAGGTGGTTGGTGATCGAGTTGTGCCCGCATCCAGCGCACAGCGTGGTCGGCAGACCTTTGTAAATTTCGCGGGCCAGACCGATGATGTTTACGTTCGGGGTCGGGGCAACGTCGCTCGACATGACTGTGTGTTCCTTCACGCGGGCACCGCCGGACGCTCCGCATCCAGCAGCGGGTCCAGGATGGCGCGCGCATCGATGGGCACGCCGTTGAAATGACGAATTGATTGCAACTTGATCACTTGGTCCGCCGGCAGTTCGGTACGCAGAATGCCGTAGAGCTGGCCGTCGCGATTCTGCTCGACGACGTACACGCGCTGGTGCCGGGCGACGAACTTCGCAACCTCGTCGGCCAGCGGCAATGCGCGCAGACGCAGGTAATCGACGTCGAGTCCCAGGTCGTGGAGCGCGTCGCGGGCTTCCACGATCGCATGGTGCGTCGTGCCGTAGGCAAGAAGCGCGACCGGATAGCCGGCTTCCTCTATAACCGGCTGCGGAACCGCCGCGCGCGCGGTGTCGAGTTTGCGTGCCAAGCGCTCGAGGTTGCGCGCAAACGTCGCCGGGTCTTCCGAATAGTCTGCGTTCTCGTCGTGACCGGTACCGCGGGTAAAGTATCCCGCGTTGGTATGCGGCGTCCCGGGAAGCGTTCGGTACGGGATAGCGTCGCCGTCCGGATCGAGGTACCGTCCCCACGATTCCAGCTTATTCAGATCTTCGGCGCTCAGCACTTTGCCGCGATCGAACGGTTTGTCGGCGTACGGCAGCGGTTCGGAGACCCAGGCGTTCATGCCGAGATCCAAATCGCTCAGCACGAAGACCGGCGTTTGGAAACGATCGGCCAAATCGAATGCCGCCATCGCAAACTCGTAGGCTTCGCGCACGTTGGCCGGCAGCAGAACGACGTGCTTGGTGTCGCCGTGCGACAGCGTGTAGGCAAAGGTGATGTCGCCTTGCATGGTTCGCGTCGGCAAACCGGTCGACGGGCCGACCCGCTGGATGTCGAAGATCACCGCGGGCAACTCGGCGTAATAACCGTAGCCCGCCCACTCGGCCATCAACGAGATCCCTGGTCCCGACGTCGACGTCATCGCGCGTGCGCCGGCCCAGGTCGCACCGAACACCATTCCCAGCGCGGCCAACTCGTCTTCGGCCTGCACGATCGCCACCTTGCGTTCGCCGGTTGCCGGATCGGTGCGGAAGCGATCGCAGTGCTTGATAAACGATTCGCACAGCGACGAGGAGGGCGTGATGGGATACCATGCTGCCACCGTGCAGCCGGCCTGCACGCAGCCAAGTGCCGCCGCATTGTTGCCGTCGATGAAGAGCAGTCCGTCGGTATTGCCCGGCATCGGCTCGAGTTTAAACGGCAGCTGCGCACCTTCGAAGTGCTCGCGTGCGTAGTCGATGCCCAGCTGCACCGCGTTCAGATTGGTTTCGACGGCCTTCGGCTTGCTGCGGAACTGTGCCGCTAACGCCGCTTCCACGATCTCGCGCGGAATCGCCAGCAACTGCGCGACGACCCCCACGTAGATCATGTTGACCAGATACTTGCGCATCGCGCCGTCGCTGACGTGCTTCTTGGCCATCTCGGCGAATGGCGCGCCGAAAAACTGCAGATCGTCGCGCGCCGCCTTGCCGGCGATCGGATAGGCCGAGTCGTGAATGACGGCACCACCCGGCTTCACCGACGCGACGTCGTTTTGCCAGGTAGCCAGATTCAGCGAGACGAGAAGATCGATATCCCGCGTGCGGCAGTGATAACCGTCGCGGGTAACGCGCACGTCAAACCAGGTTGGTAGACCTTCAATGTTCGACGGAAAGACATTCTTCGGAGCTACTGGGATACCGAGTCGAAAGATTGCGTTGGTAAGAACCAGGTTCGATGATTGACTGCCGGAGCCGTTGACGGTTGCAACCCGAATCGTAAAATCGTTGATGGTCTGCGAAACCATAATCGGAGTGTTACCTTAAACGCAAGCCCCGGCGCTTCCGCTGTTCGAACGACAAGGGTGGGTTACGATGGTGTTACGAGTGGCGACAACGAGGTCGGAAACTGCTACCTATGTCGCAGCTTTTGCGTTCCGAGTGCTACCAAAGTAGCACAAAAAAGAGAGCCCCGGTGGCTCGGCCGGAGCTCTCCTTATCCGATCGCCGTTAGCGATGCGGATGGATTAACGCAGGACGTCGTACTTTCGAGACCGGGCTCACGCCGCCGCCGCTGCCATAGGTACCGCCGACGATAATCGACGACGTTAGGTCGGCCTGGCCGCCCGCGCCGGTGATGACCGGAGTGGTGGAGTGGTTGTTCGGCGGTCCCGCTTCGAACGCCGGATAGTCGTATCCGACGGC
>JBPYDW010000237.1:0-3653 GCA_051986335.1 Vulcanimicrobiaceae bacterium
GGGTGATGTCGGCGTATAGCTCGCTCAACGGGATGCCTTGCTCCGCAAACGCGCCGCTTCTTCGCGACAAGCTGCGAACGGCGTGGGGCTTTGCCGGCTATGTGACCTCGGATTGCGGCGCGGTCGACGATCTGGTCGAAACGTATCGCATCGCGCCCGATTACGCACACGCCGCGGCAATGTCCCTCAAAGCCGGCGTCGACGTTTCCTGCGGCGGGGCATTCACCTCGCTCGACAAAGCCGTGGCTGCCGGACTGGTCGCGCACAGCGACCTCGACGTTGCGCTGCGGCATCTCTTTACGATTCGCTTCCGGCTGGGAATGTTCGATCCGCCGCAGCGCGTGCCGTACTCGAATATAACGCTTGGGCAAAACGACACGCCCGAGCACGCCGCGCTTGCGTTACGCGCCGCACGCGAATCCATCGTCCTACTCAAAAACAACGGGTTGCTGCCGCTGCACAAGGCGATTCGCAACATCGCCATCATCGGTCCAAACGCCGATGCGCTCGACGCGCTGCTTGGCAACTACAACGGCACGCCTTCGGCGCCGGTCACGGTCTTGGCCGGCATTCGAGCGAAGGTTGGAACGAGCGCAAAGGTGCGTTACGTTCGTGGTTGCGACTACGTCGGCGCCGGCGAGGACGGCGAGGCGGATGCGGCGCTAACCATCGCTCGAGAATCGGACGTCGTCATCTTCATCGGCGGAATTTCGCCGCGACTCGAAGGCGAGGAGATGCCGGTGAAGGTCGATGGCTTTCTCGGCGGCGATCGCACGCGCATCGAGCTGCCGGCCGTGCAGACGGCCCTGCTGCAGTCGCTGCATGCGACCGGCACCCCCGTTGTCTACGTGCAGATGAGCGGCAGCGCGATCGCTTGTGCGTGGGAGGCGCAGAATCTGCCGGCGATCGTGCAAGCGTGGTATCCGGGTGAGGCCGCCGGCACCGCCGTCGCCGACGTCCTGTTCGGCGACTACAACCCGGCGGGGCGATTGCCGGTAACGTTCTATGCTTCGACTTCCGATCTACCGCCGTTCGAAGATTACAGCGTCGCCAATCGCACATACCGGTATTTTACCGGAACGCCGCTCTATGGGTTCGGCCATGGATTGAGCTACACGACCTTTGCATATTCGCGCTTCTCGGTGACGCGGAGCGGCGACATTCTCGTCGCCAAACTCGACGTCCGCAACAGCGGCACGCGCGCCGGAGATGAGGTCGTGCAATTGTACCAACGTAGTGCCGGCGCGGTCGCGCCGCAAGCGTCGATGCGGCTGCTGGCGTTCGCGCGCCTGCGTCTCGCTCCCGGCCAGAGCCGCTCCGTTGAACTCACCGTTCCATTGGCGAACTTGGCGCTGTGGGATACGGCGCGCAACGATTACGTGACCGCTCCCGGCGCGTACCAAATCGAGGCCGGCGCTTCTTCCACCGACATCCGCCAGCGAACCACGGTAACAATCGCATAAACGGGCGTGGGTTGCCGGCAAGCACGGCGTTGTCACGGCGCAGCGCTTAGCACTTTCGCGGCGAAGCGTTTAATTGTCGCGAAACGTTGCGCCGGTCCTTCGACTGCGCTCGCTAAGGCGAGCTCCGCTCAGGATGACAATGCTGTACTCACCCAGGCATTACAACTTGTTGATGTCGATCAGGCTGCCCATTACTTTGAGGCCGGCGGTGTTAGGGTGCAGATGGTCGCCGCTGTCGTAGGTGGGTAACATGCGGGTGCGATCGCTCGGGTCGGCGATCGCTCGATCGAAATCGCAGGTGCCGTCGAAGATGCCGCTGGTAAGAATGAACGTGTTGACCGCGCGGCGCGCGGCTTCACCGGCCGGCTGATAGGTTTGAAATCCGCCGTACGGCAAGATGGTGCAGCCGAAGACGCGCAGTCCGTGCTCGTGCGCCTGCAATGCGAGCTGACGCAGGCCGGCTTCGATCTGAAGCGGATCGTTTTGGTGCGGCGTCTGCTGGATATCGTTGATGCCGAGTAACACGATGACGTCTTTGACGCCCGACTGTGCGACGACGTCGCGATCGAAGCGGGCGATTGCGTCCACGCCGGACATTCCGCCGTCGAGCAGGATGCGATTGCCGCTGATGCCGGCGTTGAGCACGCCGAGCCGGCGCCACTTCGGCAACGCATCGAGGCGCCCGGCCATCACGTCCGGCCAGCGCCCGTTGGCGTTCGGCAGCGAGGCGGCACCGTCGGTGATCGAGTCGCCCAACGTTACGACGGCTCCGCGGGCGTCGCTGCGCGCGACGTCGACCCCGGATAAGAAATACCAGTGGTCGTACTGCGTTGCAAACGCAGTACCGGCTGCATCCGAAGCACGATCGCCGGTCGCGTAGTAGCTGGTTTGTAAGGCGAGGGGATGCCACGTCGACGCTCCGGTTGGGCCGGGAACGTAGATGCTGATCAGCAGATTGCTGCCTGGATGCAACGTCATGGCGATCGGATCGCTGAACGCCTGTGCGTGTGGCGGGATCACGATCTGCCGTGCACCGCCGAACGCGAGATCTTGCGGGGTAGCAGCCGCGGTCGCTCCGTCGCGCTCCACGGCGATGGTGGCGTGCGCGATCGTCAGCGGCGTGTCGCCGAAGGTATTCGAGAACCGCACGCGCACCAGGCTGCCGCCGATGCTCGCGTGCACGACCTCGCGCAGGGTCTTGTCGGTGAACGAGGTGGAATCGTCAGCCGCTGCGGGGGCCGCTTCCCACGTGCCGATCCATTGCTCCGGTAGCCCGAAGAGCGCGGCCGACGACGGCGCAACGATAAGGGCAAACATCGCTGCGGACAGGCGAATCAGCGCAAACATGGCGCCTCTTTCGCAATTACTTCACTCAAAAACTTTCGTAGCCGGTCAGATGCAAGAACGGGCCGCCTTCTTTGCCGTTCGGCACGCCCGGTTCAAAGCGAATCGTGTGCCGCCCCGCCTCCGGCCAGCGCCAGGCGAAAAGCACGGAGTTGGGAATCGAGCGGCCCGAACTCGACTTGTTTTGCCAGATGCCGGTGCCGTCGAACGTTTCGACGCCGTCGATGAAGACGCGCGCATGCCCGGGCTCGCAACACTGCGCGCCGATCGTACCGAGCAAGGCGATCGCCGAGCCGGTGAACGTCAACGACGACGGCAGCACCGCGCTGTCGTTGGCGGTTAGTCTCGCTACCGACCACGGCTGCGACGTCGGCACCGTTGCGCCCGGAGCCAGCGCGGCCGCCGCGATCTCCAGCGCCAACCCGCCGTTGCTTTGCCAGGCGGTGGTGAGCGCTGCGGGCGGCGGTCCATCGAAAAAACGCCCGTACGTTCCATCCGGCTTGCGATCCCCCAATGCCGCCGCAGCATTGCTTAAAATCCAGTTACGCGCAAACTTCTGATGCTGCGTTGCGGCCAGCTCGTACATCGCTTCGACCAGAGGCTCCACGACGTCGTTCTCCGCCTGCAGATCGGCGAAGACGCCGCGAGCGTCGCCCAGGTGCAGGCCGACGGCGTGCGCCGTCGCCTCGGCTTGCTCGAGGTATCGCGTGTCGCCGGTTGCCGCGAACAAATGCAGGCCGCTCCAAATCATGTCGCCATTCACCGATGCGAAGAAGCGGTGCGGCACCTGCGCGCACGCCTTACCGTCGTCGAAGACGTACACCGAGTACAGCGGCACGGCCGGAT
>JBPYDW010000238.1:0-28311 GCA_051986335.1 Vulcanimicrobiaceae bacterium
GTCTGGACCGCGCCAGTTTGGCCGAGATCGTCTTTGCCGATCCGGCGGCATTGCAGCGGCTCAACGCAATTGTCCATCCCCACGTGCGACGTCTGGCTGTCGAAGCCGAGCGCAACGCCAAACCGGGCCAACTGGTCGTGCAAGTCGTGCCGCTGCTCTTCGAAACCGGTTACGACGCGGATATGGACAAGAGTATCGCCGTCATTGCGCCCGACGAAGAACGAATCGCGCGCGTGGTTACCCGCGACCATTCAACGGCCGAACAAGTGCGAGCTCGTATGGCCGCTCAGATCGATCCGAGCGAAGCTCGTAAGCGAGCGTCGTTCGTCGTTGAAAACAACAGCGACGTAGCGCATTTGCTCGAACAGGTCAAACGCATATACGGCGAGTTGAAAGGGTAAATACTTTCGGGCGTGACTACGCGCTGTGTAAAGATTTCCGCGTTTGAGCCGATCCGGCGATCGGCGTTCATCTCCGGCGACTAGCCGAGAGCAAACCTGAATTTCTCCTGTGTTTAGCAAGCGGTCGTGTGGGTAATTGCATAGGTACCTTTCTCGATTCGAGGTTTGAAAACCATAATGGCAACACAGGAGCAATTACAGACCAGCGGCGGTGGTATGTCCGTCCGCGAAGCCGGGCGTCGCGGCGGGGAGCGGGTGAAAGCCAAATATGGGAGCGAGTTTTACGAAGAAATCGGCCGCAAGGGCGGGGAGGCTACTAAAAGTAAGTATGGTGCCTCGTTCTACGAAGTAATTGGGCAGAAGGGCGGTCAGAAATTAAAGCGCAAGGCACAGCCGTAACGCTCGTGCGCGGTCATGGCAGCTAAGTCCAAAGAGCCGAGTGCCGCTAGCGAAATGTCGGTTCGCGAGGCCGGCAAAAAGGGCGGGGATACCGTCCGCGATCGCTACGGATCGGCATTCTACGAGGAGATCGGTCGCAAGGGTGGCAAGGCGACCCGCGACCGGCATGGTGTTGAATTTTACGAAAGCATTGGCCAAAAGGGCGGCCAAGTCGTAAAGGAAAAGTACGGCGCCGATTTTTACGAGGAGATCGGGCACAAGGGCGGTCAGAAAGTTAAGAAGCTTATCGCCGAAGCGAAGAAAAAACTGGCCGACGAAAACAAGTAACCGATTCCAATCTCTTTTTAACGAGCGTCCGCCATGGGGGCGCTCGTTTCAATTCTACTGGGGGACGGTCTCGCCCGGACGGCGCACGCTGATCTCACCGTCGAGTTTGCCGATGTGTATCGTTCGCTTGCTCAGATCGACGGTAACGTTCTCAACCTTGAGCGTCTGACCGCCGGTGTGGAGATAGGCCGGGTGCGGCAGCTTGAGGAGCTTGAGCGAGTTCGTCCACAGGATCGAGTCGGTGTCGAACGATTCGTCCTGATCGATGCGTTTGACGTTGACTTTGCCCACCGCCGTAAAGTCGAGCGTCGCGCGATTGAGCATGATCTCCTCGGCGGATAGGGTGAGATACGGCTTCCCCTTGCGGTAAAACACGCCGTCGTGGATGCCGCTCAGCGTTGCGCTCGACCCGTCCGGCGCGATCTCGCCGTGATCGAACGAAACGCTCCACGATTTCGTCGAGATGTGATGGTTGTTGATGAGCCCTTGTTCGAGCTGCATGGTTTGGCTGGCCGGCGGCAACGGTATTTCATTGCGGCCCGCGATGATGATCCCGGCGGTGAGGAAGATCACAACTGCCACGCCCGCTACAATCGCGAGCCGTTTCCACAGCAGCTCGCTACGCATCGCGCTTGCGCACTCCGAGGACGAGCGCCAGATAGAGAAGCATGCAGGCCAGCGCGACCGGCGCCGGCCCGATATGGGCGAAAACGGAGCCGGGCGGCGGCCCGACCAGACCGGTAACGGCTGCTTGGGTATCGAGTTTCGTGCGAGCGATGTACTGGCCGGTCGGTGCGATGATGCCGCTGACGCCGGTGGCGGCGGCGCGAACCACCCACATTCCGTACTCGATCGCGCGAATCTGCGCGATCTGGGCGTGCATGTACGGACCGGCCGTCTGTCCGAACCACGCATCGTCGGTTGCGATCACCAGAATCTGGGCGCCGTTCCTAACGCGCGCGTGCGCGAGATCGGCGAACGCCGATTCCCAGCAGATCAACGGCGCAAAACTCAGGGGAGTGGTAGTATACACCGCATCGACGGTTCCGCCGGCAAACTCCCCGCCGAGGTCGCGCACGTGCGGCAGCCACGAAAGTGCGGACTTTGCCGGAAACGCTTCCGCAAACGGCACCAGCTGCCGCTTGTCGTAGGCCGGTGCTTGGCCACCCTCCGGCGTGAACACGTACATCGAGTTGTAGAACTTACCGTCGCTGCTGCGCTGCGCGCCGACGACCAGTGTTGTGTCGAGGGTGTGCGCTAGGCGCTCGAAGCGTGCCATCGTCACCGGATCGTCGTTGAGCACTTCGGCGATTACCGTTTCGGGCCATACGATCAGTTGAGGATGGAACGACGCAATGGCTGCCGTCTGCGCGGTGTAGCGCTGGATCGCCGTGAGCACGGCACCCGGCGTCCACTTGAGCGACTGGGAGATATTGCCCTGAATCGCGGCCACGCGCATGGTAGGCGACGCACATGGATGTGCTAGTGTCGCCGAAGCACAGGATGTGCGAGAGGCGACGGGCGCCGCGCTGCGCGCCGGCCACAGCAGCCAGGCAATTGCGACCGCCGCGACGACGCTGCCGGCGGCGACGGCAAAGGCCGTCAGCGAACGGCGGACGAGCGCATCCGCCGCGTACGCGCCGAGCAATACGATGACGAACGTAATCCCGAAATTACCGGCGTAGGCGGCGATGACGTTCAGCGGCGTCCCAGCTTGGGTGTAGCCGAGTTGCCAAAACGGCGCGCCGAAGAAGCCGACCGAACGCATCCACTCGAAAGCGGTGAACGCCGCCGCGCAGGCGAGCGGCGCGGCCCAGGCCGGCACCCGGGCGGCGGCGATCGCCGTTGCAGCGCCGGCGGCGCCAAAGTACAGCGCCTGCCACGCAGCGGGTATGACGACGACGAGCGGGGCGAACGGGCCCAAGTATGCGCCGACCGTGTTGCCAAACCACGACATCGAGATTAGGAAGAAGATCATTCCGGCGAACCATCCGAGGACGAAGGCACGTTTCCAGGAAGCGCGGCGCCAGGACAAGAACAGCGCCGCCGCTCCGAATGGGGCCAGCCAAGCGGCATTTGTCTTGGGGAAAGCCAAGGCTAGTGCCAAGCCGCCGGCGACGACCAACGCCGTGTCGAGCGCGCCGATCGAGGTAAGGATGATTCGCAAGCTAGGGTTCTTGGTTCTACTGACCGCGTTCATTGCTTCAGCTTGCGGCCGCCAAGTGACGCCCAATCCGCCCAACGAGGTCGGCGGCGTGATCGCCGGCTACATCGAGGTTCAGTTTACTACTGCCGCTCCGCTGGACTTCACCAACTTCAATTACGACATCGTCTTCAACACCAGCGGAAGCGGTGGAACGCCGTATGCCAACGGCCCGCAGACCAACTATCAGAACTACTCGTTTGCCTTCATCATCGGCGGCAACGGCACGGTTATCGGCCAGCCGCGGCTGATCCAATACATCTCGCAAAAGAATGGCGTGCCGCCGCAACAAATCAACATCCCTTACGTCGGCCAGCAAGTCTTCTTCAATCCCAACAGCAATGGGCTGGGAACGCAATTCACCCTCACCTTTTCGCAAGCGCTGTTTAACGGAGTGCAGATCGGCTCGCCGTCGCCCTGTCCATCCAGCGTCCCAACCTCCACTCCCACCACCTCGCCGTCGCCTTCTGCATCGCCATCGGCTTCGCCCAGCGCGACGCCAACGACCGGCCCAACTCCGTGCATAACCTTCTCCACCACCGTCTTCGCAAACTACTTCACCACAACGCCGGGCGGCGCGGTGCAAGACGCGATGGGCATCGGCGGTGCGCTGGACACGTCGTTTCAGGGCGGTCCGATCGACCTCAAGCAGTCCAATAGCATCATGTACCAGGTGCCCGCGGGTGCGCCGCAAGCCTCCAACCCGTCCGCTCAGATCGCAACCATCCAATTCATCAACAATCCTTAGGTAAGCTTTTCCCTAAAAGTTTAGGGTGGTCGGTATGATCGGCGCTGCCTGACCGATGCCGAAGCCGGCGGGGTGACTGGGGAAGGCCAGCAGGCTGATCGATACGTTGACCAGGCGCGATGCCTCTGCGTATTGCACGTTAATTTGGTAACATTCGCCGATCGTCTTGCTGATAAAGATCACCTTGTTCTCGATGCGCTCGTGGTTCTGCCAGTCGATCTGTCCGGCGAACTGCAACGTCGTCTCGTAGCCGAACGGCGTGACGAACTGGATGGTCGTTGGGATGAACCCTTGTCCGGGTCCGGGATCGAATGCACCGCCGAGAATCACCTCCGAGCGAGGTGAGGGCTGGGCGTTGAGCTGGTAGGTAACCGGCTGGGCGATTCCGTCGAAGTTGGTCGCGAATCCGAGAGTAAAGTTATAGATGTTGCCGTTATAAAAGCGCAGTAGATCCTGCGCTCCTTTTAGATTCATCAAGGGTTGCTGATCCAAGTATTCAAACGGCACGAGTGCCGGACCGTTATAGTTTGACTCGTTGTAGGTAATCGAGTTGACGACGTGCGAGCCGATCGGCGTGTTCAAGCTCAGCGTCTGCAAGATCGAAGCCTTCAAGTCGCCGGTGCCGTAAGCGTATTGGTTTACGTTGACCTGCGCCGTGAAGTCGCTGCCGAAAACCTTGAAGATTGCCGGACCGAGCAAGAGCGCGAGATCGGCTCGCGAGGTGTCGAACAACTTCCCACCCGTGTTGTTGGGATTGGTAACGAAGTAGTTCTGAATCTCGCTGTAGTTGCCGATGGTGAAGGCCGGCTGAATTGGAAACGGAAAATGCGGCAGGAACGAATAGGGATGAATCTGTAGCTCGGGCAGCTTGTTATCGCCATAGGGCTGCGCCGACCACGTCTTGTCGAAGGTCAGGAGATAGTCTTCTCCCGGCGTCGTATAGTGCGTGAGCGAGGTGAAGGTGGTGCTGGAATTGCTGGTAGTGATGCCGCCGAAGCTCGCCTCGCTGTCGGATTCGGAGAAGTTCTCGCTCTGCGTCAAGTGCGGTCCGATCTGCCGCGTGTCGGTGATCGCGAAGGTATCGCTGCGCGACTGTCCGCCGACGTTGGATTCGGTATAGCTGTACTGCTGTTGCGAGTCTTGGCCGGTGTGGGCGATCGCCAAGTTGATGCCGGTGTTGGGCGGGACGCCCTGTATCGGACCGTAGTTACCGGTGTAGGTAAACTGAAAATTCCCACGCAGCGTCCGCGAGAAGTTCTCCTGTTCTTGCATTGACAAATTGTGCTGGGTCTGTCCCGCCTGCCGGTTGTTAATGCCGTAGTAGTTGATGTTGAACGTCCGCCGGCCGTTGCGTTTGGCAAAAAATGCGATGTAGCCTAAACCCAGGCCGACCTTGGTGAAATAGTCGACCCTGTACTCACCGTAGTAGTACTGGTCTTTGCCGAAGCCCAGCGTAAATTTGATGTACGCGCCTTCGTATTGATTGTAGCCGATCTCGGGAAAAAACTTTGGACGTCGCGCCTCGTCGACGGTGCGCAGTGGAATAACGACCTGGGGCAACCACATCACGGCTGCCGCCCCGAGCCACAAGATCGCTTTACTGATGACGATCTTGTCGCCCGGATAGTAGGTGAGCGTCTTTCCGGTCACGTGGTAGCCGCCGCGTGGGTTCTCGCAAGTCGATATCCAGGCGTTGGTGCCGTGTCCGATTCCGTCGGGATCGGTGTGCAAGTCGGGCGAGGTGAAATGCACGAGCCCGCGCTCCAGGCCTTCCGCGCTGGCACCGCGCGCGTTTTTGATCTTGGCGCTTTGATCGACCAGATCGAAGTCGATCTCGTCTCCGCTGAGGACCGAATCGTTCGCGCGATTTATCAGAAACGGACTACCGGTAACGGTTATCGTGCGTACGCCGTCATAATGAGCGCGGTCGCCGACGACTTGGCCGGCCGCGTACAGCACGTGCACGTTGCCGTACGCATCGCCCGGCTGGCCCTGTCGGCTGTTGAAGTCTACCTTGTCGGCCAAGACGGCGACGTCGGTGGGCGCCAACGTTGCCAGCCCGGTCGGCGCCGCCGTCGGCGTCGGGCCGGGACTGCCGGCCGGCGTAATCGGCGGCGGCGTTGAGCCGCCACGCGTGATGTACACCGGACCGTTCGCCGGATTAGGCGTCGGCGTCACTTCCGGTATCGGCGGCGGCGATACCGTACCGCGCGGTACCGGGGTAGCGTACAGACTGCCGGGACCGCTTTGCGGGCGCCAAACGTAGGGCGTCGGGAATTCGCTCGGCGACGCGCTGGGCGACGGCGAGGGCGTCGGGAACAGTTGCTGCTGGGCAACGACGACCGGTTCGTGCATGCGCTGCGCGCACGTCGTCGCGTTGAGCATTGCCAGCGCCCGCGCATTTTCGTCCACTGTGGGAACGTCCGCCGCCGCCGGAATCGCTCCGCAAATCACGGCGAGCAGGCACGCGAATGCGCCCACGTTTCGACGAGTTCGCACCGCGGCCAAGGTCAAACTAGTGCTCTTCGATCCAGAATAAGATGGCGCCGACGCCTCCCATTACGACGTTGGGTAACCACGCCGCCAGATAGGGATCCATCGCGCCGTTGCGACCGAGCGCGTCGAGCGCGTCGCTGAAGAGCACGTATATGAAGAAACCGACGATTGCCAGCGCGGCGCCGAGCATGCGGCCGCGCTTGCCGAAACGTAGTGCGAGTGGGAGCGCTAAGAGTATTGCGATAACGCAAGCAAACGGCCACGCCAGCTTGTTGGCCAAGTTGAGCTCCAGGTTTCCGAGGGCGGCGCCGCCCATGCCTTGCGCCTGCAAGGCCTGTACTTGCGTCTTGAGCGTCTTGCTGGACATGGTCCACGGATCGTTGTTGACGCTCGACATAAACTGCGCCGCGGATTCGGCCAGCGGCAGCCCGATCGTCGTCCGTGCGCTGTGACCCTGGTACGTGACGTTTCCGTCGGCGCCGTACGTCGTAAGGATCGCGTCGTGCAGGATCATGTTCGAGCCTTCCACGGTCGCGGTTTTGGCCTGAATCGTCTCGCGCCAGCGGCCGCCGTTGATCCCTGGCTTAAATATCTGCACGTCGTCCATCGTCTTACCGTCCGGTTCGACCTGAGTGACGTAGAAGACGTTGTTGGTGTCGGGATCCTTGCGGAAGAACTGCGGATCGATCGGCAAGGTCTCGGTGCGATAGAGAATTTGGTAGAACGTGCGCGTCGACAGATCGACCGAGGCCGGCGAGATGTACTCGTTGATCCCGTAGCACAGCCCGAACATGGCTACCCCGAACAGCAACGGGGTCAGCGCAAAGCGCCACAGCGGAATGCCGGAGGTGCGCATCGCGGTGATTTCGTTGTCGCCCATCAGCCGGCTCATCGCTAATAGAGCGGCGAAGAGCGAGGCAAACGGAAACGCCATCGGAACGGCTTGCGGCATCCGAAAGACGACGAAACGCAGTACGAGGAAAAACGGCGCGTGCGCGTTGATTTCATAATCGGCGGCGATGAAAAAGATGTTGAAGCCCCAGAAAATGAAAAACGCCGCCAGCGCAAACAGAAACGGCCCTATCATCTCGCGCAGCAGGTACGTGTCGAGGATCGGCAGGTGTAATGTCAGGGCGCGAGATTGCCGAAAGGGGCGCGTTTCGGTCGCGGTAGCCACGGACTCTCCGGTTTTCAGTAGCTGTTGTATGCCGAGATAACGCGCGTTACATAGGCCCGCGTTTCGGCATACGGCGGAACGCCGCCATATGCATCGACCGCCCCCGGCCCGGCGTTGTAGGCCGCGACGGCCTTGGTAATATCACCGTGATAACGAGAAATTAAGCCGTGAAGGTAGGAAGCGCCGCATTGCACATTTTCTTGCGGATCGAATGGATTGCCGATGCCGCAGCCGGCGGAAGTGCCCGGCATCAACTGCATCAGACCCTGGGCTCCGGCCGAGCTAATCGCACTCGGGTTACCGGCGGATTCGGTCATCAGCACCGCGCGAAGCAGGCCCGGCGCTACCCCGCTTGCTTGCGACGCGGATGCGACGAGATCGTCAATTTGCATCGGGTTGAGGGCATGCGGAGCATACGGCAGGTAGCCGGTATCGCTGCAACCATAGAGTAGGCCAACGAGCGCGAAGGCCCACAACCGTCGTGCCATTTCACCTCAGAGGGTATCATGCGCGGGCTTGAGTCGCCCTGAGTCATACGTACTTTTCACGCGATTTTCTCCGTGACCCGGCTCCGGCCTCCGAACCGCCCCTCAGAACGACCGGGCGGTTGCCGTTGGCCCGGCGCTAGCTGGTCCGGCGGTGTCCGGGCGGAGTTCTATAGCCATGAAGAGTTCCGGCACCGGGCAGGTGGCGAAGCACGCCACCGCCGGCAGCACGATGCGCGACGACGGTACGACAAGCCACGTGCAGACGTAGAGAGGGGCCGCCCTGGACGACACCGCACTCGATCGAGCCTTTGCTTTGCGGGAGCAGTGGGCGTTCGTCGAGGCCTACGAACGCTACGGCGGCTTGCTGTATTCGGCTGCGTACAACGTCGTCCGCAACGCCGAGGACGCGGAGGACTGCGTTCACGATGCGCTGCTGCGCATTTGGAAGACGCCGGATGCGTATTCGACGCAGCGCGGCGCGCTGGTGAGCTTTCTGTCGGTGTGCGTTCGCAATCGCGCGATCTCGATGCTGCGCAATCAATCGCGCCGCTCCCGGTTGGCCGACCGCGCTGCAGCCGCGGCGGCGCCATCGCAAGTGACGACCTTCGAGATTCCGGATTTCATCGAACACGCGCGGTTACGCGACGCGATCGCGACGTTGCCGGTCGAGCAGCGCACACCGCTGCTGCTCGCGTACTATGACGGTAAGACGCACGTGCAGATCGCGAAGGAGCTCGATTGGCCGCTGGGCACGGTGAAGAGCCGGCTGTCGTTGGGCGTAAAGCGGTTGGGCAATATGTTGCGCGAGGGCGCCGCGGTATGAGCGCCCATATTGGCGAGCTGGCGGAGCTCTATGCGCTCGGCGCGCTGGAACCCGAAGAGCACGCGCGGGTCGACGAACACATCGCTCGTTGTCCGGACTGCTTGCGACGCGTCGGCGAAGCGGAAAAGGGCGTCACCGAGATGATGCGGCTCGAGCCGCAATCGCGCCCGCCGGCAAGCCTCGACGCACGGCTGAAGACCACGGCGCGCAATCCGGCCTTTCTCGTCCGGCCCAACCGGGCTCCCTGGTTCGCGATCGCAGCCGCCTTCGTCGTCGGTTTGCTGCCGGCGATGTATCTGTGGCAGCAGTACACGTCGATGCACGGTTCGCTTTCACAGGGCGACGCCATCGTTGCTCAGCTGGCGCACGCACCGATGCGTAGCGCGGCCTTTGCGGCGGTACGTTCGGCCGGCGTCCAAGCGCGTGTACTCTACAACGACGCGGGCAGCTGGTATTGCGTCTTGGTCAAGCACCCGCAGCATCCGATGGACGTCGCCTACGTCCATCCCGACGGGAGCATGGAAAAGATCGGCTCGGTGACGATGCGCGGCGACACCGGCGTGGCGGTGCTGCCGATTCCGCACAAGATGGAAAAGTTGGCGCTGCTCGATGGCCACACGGTGGTAGCCGAAGCATTGCTGCTCTACTGATAGCGATCGGCAAAGGGAACGGCAGCGGGGATTGTCAGTTCTTCATACGTTGCGCCGGCACTCGTCGTTGCCGGGACGCCGCGTGCGGGCTTGGGCGGCGCGCACGGCGCCTTTCCCTGACGGCGTGCGACGATGTCGAGCACGCCCAAATGATTCTGTGCGGGAGCCGAATGCCAAAACCAAGGGTCGGTCAAGTAGTCGCCGTGCGGCAAAACGCTGGGAAGCCGCAGTCCGCGATGGCCGCGCTCGTTGCGGCAGATGAGCCGTCCGATGCGCGCCTTGCCGCCGGGTACGTCGCCGCCCGCACTGGCGCGCAGACTGTGCGCGGAAGCCAGGCTGGCGCCGGCCGGGACGAAGGAACGATACGACTCGATCTCGTTGGCAATCGCGTCGGCGAAATACCAATAGTTTGACCAAAGGATTCCTTTGGCCTCACCGTCCAGAGCCCGCTCGTCGCCGGTGAACAACGATCCGTAGGCGTCGTTGTTCCACTGGTCGAGCGCGGCCGACGGCGACGGGTTGACCGCATCGAAAAAGAACTTCGTCTTCTCCAGCGGCGAGCCGAAGGTGACGAATCCGGTAATTCGCGCAAAGGCCGGTTGAAGCGCCGGTTCTTGCTGGCAGAGGTTGTAGAAGCGCACCAGCGCATCCAGGCAGATCGTCGAGCCGAGGCTGTGTCCCAAGACAAAGATGCGATCGTAGCCACGTCCGTCCGAGTCTTTACTCGTGCACGTCGTAACGATCGTTTGGGTAACTAGAGCGAGAATCGCCTCGCGCGCTGCGAAGAACTGCGAGTTTTCGTTGCGCGTCGTGTATATTTCGATGTCGGCGAAGAATTGCGTGACCATCTTTTCGGCGATGCGGCGCGCACCGGTAAAGAACACCGCCGCGAGAACGAATAACACGGCGCTCGTTCCCATATTGTGCCAGGGGATCCGCAGCAGTGCTAGTCCGCCGATCGACAAACCGGTCAGGATCGCCAGACGCCGGATGAGTTGCAGCGGCGTTTGCAGCAGCTGCGACCACTGCCGGCCGAGCGTGACGAAACCCTTGATGGCTTGGGCGATCAGAATGGCGCCGATGGCGCCGGCGAGCAACGCCTCGATGGCGCCCAGGGTAAAGATTTTCACCAGCGCTGCCGGCTGGAGGAGCAGCTCGATCGTCCGCATCGTGGTGCTCGGGACGTTGCTGGCTCCGCCGAACGTGCGAATGAGCGCGTTGAGGCTTTGGATGGTGAAGATGAAGCTGGCGGCAAAGAAGGCCAACGATAGTACGATCGAGAGTCCGATAAACGCGATGTCGTAGATCGTCTTGCCGATGGGCGCGACGTAGCGCGCCGCCGTGTTGGCCGGCACGAGGACGGTTTGAAGCAGCCACGTCAGGACGCCGGCAAAGTTGGTCATCCCCTTGTCGAGCGGACTCCAGTAGCCCTCGACGATATCGAAGTACCGGGTAGCGCTCGTTGCCGAGGAGCCGGTGTGAACGCGCATGATCGTCGGCAACGGATCGGCGGAGGTCGTGCCGCGCGGCGCGTGCGGATTGACGACGTCGGCGACCCAGGGGCCCTCGCCCTGCCATAATGGGTCGTTGGCCAGCGCGGCGCACAGCGCCGCCGCGCATTCGTCCTGGATCTCATAACGCGGATGGGGCATCACGCCGTGAACGATGACGATCCCAACCCGTTCCGCGACGGGGCCTGCGTCGATCATGTTGCGCGCCGCGCGCCGCTCCTTGGTTTCGTACGAGTACGACGCGCACAAGCTGCGCGCGTCGTCCCAAGCGCTGCTCGGCTCATTCGGGCCGTCGTAAAAGTCGACGAAGACGTCGTTGCCGGAAGAGGCGTGCAGCACGCTCATGTACGTCGGCGTGTTCCGGCAGATGGTATTGCCGTTAAGGAGCGCCGGATTGGTGCGATTGGTGACCCGGTAGACGTCGAAGCTGTGGGCGCCGTGGGTCGAGACCGTGGGTCTGTCGATCGCGTGAATGCCGACGTAGGCGATGTCCAGCCGCTGCCCGTTTTGGAACGTGAGGCCTTGCGGCGTGAAGGTCACGTCGCCGGTAATTGACGTCGCCGTGTTTGATAGCGCGGCCCATTGTTCATCGGTCGCGCTCCCGGCGGCGAGCAGCATTGCAGTCAGCGTAATGAGATGAAGGAGCATGGCTCGGTCCTCTCCAGCGCGGCTATACACCCGTTATTTCGTGCGCGTAGCGATATACTGGAGCGAACATACGTTCGTTTTGGCGACTTCTTTACTATGGTCTGACACACGCGCGGCCGCGTGGAGGCTGGCGACCTTGCCACGGCTGTAGCGCGCGCGTATAGTGGAGGGAAGTGGTGCTGAGTGGTGATCTAGGGAGGTTGCGTGCAGGCGGATCTACCGCGGTTTACCGGTTCGGTGGAGCACGCCCTGGACGACAAGGGCCGTCTCATCGTGCCCGCGCGTTTCCGCGAGCGACTCGGGCCCGGCTTTCTCATCACCATCGCCCAACCTGACCCGTGCCTTGCGCTCTATCCCAGCGTCACGTGGTCCGAACTTTGTAAGCGTCTCGAAGAAGCTCCGCGCAAGGACGATCGCTTCCGCCGTCTGGTTCGCCAAGTCTTCGCTCACACCGAAGAAGTTGCGTGCGACGCACAGGGGCGAATGGTGATTCCCGCCGTGCTTCGCGCCTATGCCGGTATCAAGCGCGAAGTCGTTTCGATTGGCTCGCTGACGCGCGTGGAAGTTTGGGCGAAGGAGCGCCTTGCCAAACACGCAGCCCCGGAGGGCGAGGTCGCCGATTTTATCGCCGACCTCGGATTCTATTAGTGACGTGCGTGCATGAATCACGTTTCGGTCCTCTTTCACCAATCGTTGGCGTTCTTGGCGATTCGGCCGGATGGGATCTACGTCGATGCGACCTTTGGTGCCGGCGGCCACACGCGTGGGATGCTGGACCGGTTGACGACGGGGCGGGTGATTGCGTTCGATACCGATCCCTCCGCGGCAGCGCGCGCCGCGAGGATAGCGGCTCCAAATCTGACCTTTGTTCCCAAGAATTTCCGCGAGATGGACTCGGCGCTGGAGGCGTTGGGCGTGAATCGCGTGGACGGCGTCCTCTTCGACTTGGGGGTATCCTCGATGCAACTCGATGAAGCCGAACGCGGATTTTCGCTGCAACAGCGAGCCGCGTTGGACATGCGGATGAACCCTCATCAGGGTCGCAGCGCTTACGACTTTCTGCTTCACGCTAGCGAACGCGAGCTTTGCGATATCTTCTATCGCTACGGTCAAGAGCGAGCCGCGCGCCGAATTGCGCGAACGATCGTTGCCCGGCGCGCAGCCGGAACGCTTCCCAGCACCACCACCGAGTTTGCCGCTATGGTTGCCGGCCTGTTGCACCGGCGCGGCCGGCGCGAGCGGATTCATCCGGCTACCCGCGTCTTTCAAGCGTTGCGCATCGCGGTGAACGACGAGCTCGGCGCCCTACGCGATGGCCTCGGTGCCGCGATCGCGCGGCTCTCGGGCAAAGGCCGCATCGTCGCGATCAGTTTCCACTCCCTCGAAGACCGAATCGTGAAAACGACCTTTCGCGAAGACGAGCGCCTCGACGTTATTACCCGCAAACCAGTGACTGCCGACGATGAAGAGATCGCAGCGAACCCGCGCTCTCGCAGCGCCAAGCTACGGGCGGCGGAACGGAAAGAAGACTGATGGTCAACCCGAAAAAGCTGCGCGAGGATCGCCCGCGCATTCGCAATCCACGAGTCGCTCGCGGGGCGACGCACGCCCGCGTTCGCCACAACGCTCGCGCGCGCTATGCAACGATCTGGCAGTTCACCTTGGTGCTGTGCATCGCGCTGGTCTTGCTGATCGGCTACGTCGTCCTGACGTCGCGCCTTACCGGAATGAACTACGCGCTTAGCAAGGCGGAAGGGCAACGGACGGCCTTGCAAGAGCAAACCGGCCGGCTCGACGATAATCTCGCCTCGCTCGAGTCACAGGAGCGTTTGGCTCGGCTGGCGGCGCAGCTCGGCATGCGCGAGCCGGAGCAGTTTGCTCTCGTTGCCCTGCCGGCCGCACCCGTCGCGACGCCGCGCGATGCGCGACTGGCGTTTCTGGCGCCCTTGGATGCATTTTTGGGCGAACGAGCGCCCAGCACGGGCGTGAGGTAGGTCCGACGCCGGGGACCAGGGCGTGAGGCTGCATCAACGAACGTTCGCGCGCGTCGCACCGATGCGCGCGAAAATTATATTCTTCGCCTTCCTTTTAATGGGGCTGTATCTGTCGTGGCGTCTCTACGACGTGCAGATCATCCACGGGCCGGTCTTCGCTAAAGAAGCCCGCGAGCAGCGTTCCACCCAGGTCGACGTCTTCGCGCGGCGTGGGAGCATCCTCGATCGAGACGGCGAGACGCTCGTCCGTTCGCTGCCGTCGCAGAGCGTCTACGTCGTGCCTCACGACCTGAGCCATCCCGACGAGGTGGCCAGTCAACTTGCGGCCATCGTCGGAAAGATCGGTCCGCAGACGCGGGACGAAATGCACGACAAGAACTCGTGGTTCGTTTGGATCGCGCGCAAGGTTCCTCACGACCAAGCGGTTCGCGTGGCGGCCCTGAACAACGCCGCGGTGCAACTCAAAGAGGAGAATACCGGCCGGCGGGTTGACACGGCCGGAACGCTGGCCTCGACGGTCTTGGGATTTGTCGGTACCGATGAAAATGGGTTGGACGGTATCGAGTATTCCGAAGACAAACTGTTGCGAGGATCGTCGGGTGAGGTGTTGCTCGAAACCGACGAAGAAGGGCGGCCGATTCCATTCGGCCAGGAGTCGATTCTCAAACCGGCGCAGCCCGGTCTGACCCTGAGGTTGACGCTCGATTCGTATCTGCAGTTCGTAGCTGAACAGGCGCTCGAAGAACAAGTGCGCAGCTTTCACGGCAACAACGGCACCGCGATCGTGATGAATCCGTGGACCGGCGAGGTGCTGGCAATGGCGAACTATCCGTGGTTCGATCCGCAGCACTTCGACAAGTACACCGACGATCAGCGGCGCGACCGGGCAGTCATGGACGCGTACGAACCCGGATCGACGTTCAAGCTCGTTACTGCGGCGGCCGCGCTGGAATCGGGCAAAGTGACGACGACCATGCGCTTTCCAGCTCGCGACGCAATCGAGGTTGACGGGCACGTGATTCACAACGCGGAAGATGGCGCTATGGGGTTGACCGGAGCCTCCGAAACGCTCGGCGAGATCGTCGAGTACTCGCATAACGTCGGCGCGGCCGAAGTCGGCATGTCGATCGGCGCGCGGACGTTTTACGACATGGAACGCGCCGCCGGATTCGGCGACCCGACGAACATCGCGCTGCCGGGCGAAAACCCGGGAATAGTTCCGCCGCCCCAGCAGTGGAGCGACCTATCGCTGCCGACGATGTCCTTCGGTCAGGGCGTTTCGGTGACGCCGATCGCGATGGCGCGCTTCTACTCGGCGATTGCCAACGGTGGTCTGCTGATGCGACCGCACATCGTCGCCGATGTCGAGGACGAGCAAGGCCGCGTCGTGTACGCGGTCAAGCCGGAGGTGGAACGCCGAATCTTCTCCAGGCGCACGGCCGCGATTCTGCAGGGCTTCTTGCGCAACGTGGTGCTGCACGGCACCGGCAATCCAACCGCTCAGGTCGAGGGCTATACCACCGCGGGCAAAACCGGCACGGCGCAGATGGTGGAGGACGGCGGGTATGCGCCGGGCGCGTACGCCGCGTCGTTCATCGGCTATGTTCCTTACGAGCATCCGCGGTATCTTATTTACGTGAAAGTGGAACGGCCGGAGGGCTCGATATACGGGGCCGTGGTCGCGGCTCCGGCATTTGCCAAGATCGCGCGCGAGGCGATGCTGCACGACGACGCGTTACCCGCGGCTACGCCGTCGCCGTCGCCTCCTCCGCGCGGACATGAGTGAGCGGTCGCTGCGATCGCTCCTGGCCGGTCTGCCGACTCCGACCCGCGTGGTTGGAGATGGCGACCCGGTCATTCGCTCGATCGCGGTTGATTCTCGCGGCGTAACGCCGGGCGCGCTGTTCGTTGCCATGCGCGGCGAGCACGCCGACGGTCACGATTATATCGCCCAAGCCTTGCACAACGGAGCGAGTGCCGTCCTCACCGATGCGGCACGCGCGGATATCGATCTCCCCGCGCAGTCCCGCGCCGTACAGGTTGCGGCCCACGACGTTCGTCGCGCGCTATCGGCGATCGCGGCAGCATTTTACGAGCGGCCGTCGGATACGCTTGCCGTTGTCGGCGTAACCGGCACCAACGGAAAGACGACCACCACGCAGATGGTCGCGGCCATCCTCGAGGTCGCCGGCTACGCGACCGGGGTGATCGGCACGGTGGGAGCACGGTTTGGCAACCGCACCTGGACGTTGGAAAACACCACTCCCTTGCCGCCGCAACTACAAGAGCTGTTGGCGCAGATGCGCGATGACGGTGCGGCTGCCGTAGCGATGGAAGTGAGCTCGCACGCGCTGGCCCTAGGCCGGGTCGAAGACGTGCGTTTTAGCGTCGGAGCATTCACCAACCTGACCCGCGATCATCTCGACTTTCACCGGACGCCGGAGGCGTACGCGCAAGCGAAGCGCCGGCTCTTCGACGTGGCGCAGCGCTGCGCGTTCAACGCCGACGATCCGTACGGCGCGCGTTGGGCAGATGAGGTTCGCGGACGCGTACCGACGCTGACCTACGCGTTGCGCGCGGACGCGGACATCGTTGCCGGCGATGTGGCGATGAATCCGTCCGGCAGCACGTTTACGCTCGACGGCCGGAAGTTTTCCGTCGGAATGCCCGGACGCTTCAACGTCGAGAATGCACTGTGTGCCATTGCCTGCGCGCGCCTGCTCGGCATCGGGGATGATGTCTGCGCTCGCGGATTGGCGGCGGTACGCCGGGTACCGGGCCGGATGGAGCACGTCGGCAACGCCGACGTCGACGTGGTGGTCGACTACGCGCATACGCCGGATTCGCTGGAAAACTCGCTGCGGGCACTGCGCGAAACAACCGCCGGCCGGCTGATCGTCGTCTTTGGTTGCGGCGGCGATCGCGACCGCGGAAAGCGCCCGCAGATGGGGGAAATCGCGTCGCGATTGGCCGACTACGCCTATGTGACCAGCGACAACCCGCGAACCGAAGACCCCCAGCACATCATCGACGAGATCGTTGCCGGCATGGCGGCGTCGCCGCGCAGCGTGCTGACCGATCGCCGCGGAGCGATCGAGCACGCAATCACCGAGGCGGGTGCCGGCGACACGGTATTGATCGCCGGGAAAGGCCACGAGAATTACCAGATCATCGGCACGCACGTGCTGCCGTTCGACGATGTTGCCGTCGCGCGCGTGGCGCTGGCGGCGAGGTCCGGGCGGCGATGATCGCATTCGAGCAGGCCGCACGCGCTTTGGCAGCGCGCGTAGTCGAGGGACCCGCGGCGCCGGCGACGTTGTCGGTCACGACCGACACGCGATCGATCGCACCGGGGCAGACGTTTTTGGCGCTGCGCGGCGAGAACTTCGACGGACATGCGTTCACCCGCGAAGCGGTAGGCAAGGGTGCGGCGGCGCTCATCGTTTCCGACGAGCGAGCGTGCGTTCCGGGGACGGCGGCGCTCGTCGTCCCCGACACCTTGCGCGCGTATCTGGCGCTGGCGACGCTGGCCCGCGAAGAGTATCGTGGACGCGTCATCGCGATTACCGGAAGCACGGGCAAGACCACCACCAAGCATTTGCTCGCGCAGCTATTGCACGCGCATTACGGCGAGCGCGTCGTTGCGTCGCCGGCCAACGAGAACAACGAGGTCGCCGTGAGCAAACTCTTGCTCGCCTACGCGACGCCGGCGTACGACGTGCTGGTGGTGGAGATGGGCGCGCGGCACTACGGTGACATTGCGCCGCTGGTCGAAGCGGCCAAGCCGGACATCGGCATCCTGACCAACGTGGGCGAAGCGCACGTCGAGATCATGGGCTCGCGCGAACGTCTCGCCGAGACGAAATGGCAGCTGTTCGCGCTGGGTGCACGGGCCGTGCTCAACGGGTACGACGAAGTCTCGCTGCAACGAGCGCCATCGTTGCAGCGTGCTCCGCACTGGTTCGCCGCGGCCGGCGCCGACGTGTTGCCCGACCTGCGATCGACCGTGGTGGCCGGGCAGACGCAGTTGTTCGAACACTATCCCGACGGCATGTCGGTTCACCGCGTTATCGACGTTCGTTTGCCGGGAACGCACAATCGCTTCAACCTGGCGGCGGCAATTGCGGCCGCTCGCGACGCCGGCGTGGAACTCGAAGCCGTAGTGGGAACGATTCCGCGCCTGGAATTGCCAAGCGGGCGCTTTGAGCGCATTGCGCTGCCAACCGGCACGCAGCTGATCTACGATGCATACAACGCCAACCTGTCGGGAATGATCGCCGCACTCGATGCGTTCGCACAGGAGGATGCGCGCCGGCGAATCGCAGTGCTGGCCAGCATGGCGGAGCTGGGCGATGAAGCGCCGCAGATGCACGAGGAGGTCGGAGAACACGCCGCGCAGTCCGGCGTCGACATGCTGCTTACCGGCGGATCGTTCGCCGATAGCATGGCCCAAGGCGCCCAGCGCGCAGGGTTGTCCTCGCAGCGAATCGCCCGTTTTGAGACGAATGACGATGCGGCCAACTGGTTACGAGACAACACCCGCGCCGGAGACGTCGTTCTGCTCAAGGGCTCGCGCGTCTACAAACTTGAGGAAATAGTGGAAAGGTTGCGCAGCTGATGGTGCGGCCGCTGGCGGTGAACCGCAGCGAAGTCCCAAATGGTTTGCTGGCGATTCCGGTGCGCACGCGCTTGATTGCGCGCGGTGACGACCTGGTCGAGATCGTCAACTACGCTACCCGCGGAATTGCGCGCCCCGGAGACGTCGTCGCGCTCTCGGAAACGGCGGTGGCGATCGCGCAGGGCGCCTTCGTTCCGGCGGAGTTCATCCGTCCTTCAAGATTGGCGTTAGCACTCTCGCGCCGCGCTGGAGCGATGGCAACGGTCAGTCAGCCGGAATCGCTGCAACTCGTCATCGATCACGTCGGCGCACCGAAGGTCATGTACGCGGCGGCGATGCACGTTCTCGGGCGGCTCCGCGGCAAGCAGGGCGCATTTTACGAAATCGTGGGCGAGGCGGTCACCGCCATCGACGGCTATACCGGAACGCTTCCGCCGTACGAACGCGCGATCGTGCTGGCGCCGCGCGAGCCGGATGCCTTCGCGCAGTCGGTGTTCGAAGGTACGCGCATCGCCTGCGCGATCGTCGATGCCAACGACTTAGGTAAAGCGAAAGTGCTGGGAGCTTCAAACGGCGTGAATCGCACGGTCGTTGCCGACGCGTTGTTGGACAACCCGCACGGGAACAGCGACGAGCAAACACCGATCGTCGTGCTCAAGTGGAGGGCGGAGGGCACGAATCCGCTATTCGTGCCGGCACATGCTTGAATTTCTGCTCGTCCACGAGAATACGCTGCGGCTCGTATTGGAAGCCGTCATTTGGATCGCTGCCGGCTTCGTCATCTCCGCACTGTGCGGTTTCATCATTCTCAAGGTCTCGCAGCCGCTCGACCTCAAACAGACGGCGTACGAGGACGCTCCCCAGACGCACCGGCAGAAGACGGGCACGCCGACGATGGGCGGCATCAGTTTCGTCGTGGCCATGCTTCCGTTGCTGGCGGGCGTGTATTCGAGCGAATCGCGCTGGCCGTTTGCCGGCGCGATGCTGTTCCTGGTGTGGGCATGCGCGGCGATCGGCTTCATCGACGATTTTCTCGGCATCCGCCGCGGCAAGAACCAAGGTCTGCGCGCCAGCACGAAATACCTGGCAACGGCTTTGGTTGCCGTCATCTTCTTGCGTTTGGTGAGCGCGGCGGATTCTTATTTTCTGCGCGACGTGATCTTCCACGCCGGCGGATTCGTATTGCTGGTTCCGCATTGGTTGTGGCTGCTACTCGGCATACTGGCCATTACTGGAACGGTGCACGCGGTGAATCTCACCGATGGGCTCGATGGGCTCGCCACCGGAGCGATGATTCCACCGCTGGCAGCCTTTGCCGCTATCGCGCTATTCGGGACCGGACAACGCACGCCGGCGCACGCGGCGCTGCTCGGCATCGGCGCATGCTTGGGCTTTCTGCTGTATAATCGCCACAAAGCCAAGATGTTCATGGGCGATGTTGGTTCCTTGGCACTCGGGGCGTTGCTCTCCGGCGTTGCGATTCTGACGGGCGAGATGCTGTTGCTGGTCATCGCCGGCGCGGTGTTCGTTGCCGAAGCGCTCTCGGTCATCGTTCAGGTCGCATACTTCAAGGCAACGAAGGGCAAGCGCATCTTTAGGATGAGCCCGCTGCACCATCACTTCGAGCTGGGCGGCATGCCCGAGACTACCGTAACGCCGCGCTTTTGGCTCGCGTCGGTGCTTTGCTCCGCACTCGCCTGGGCGATAGCACGATGACGATGAACTTCGACGCGAGCGAGTCCATGCTGGTGATCGGCCTGGGTCGCAGCGGCCTGGCCTCCGTCGAGGCGCTGTGCGGTCGCGGCGTGCGCGTCTACGCAACCGACGAAAAGGATCCCGAGGAGCTCCGGTCTGCCATCGCAGCAATAGAGTCGTCCGGCGCACGGTTCGTAGCACCCGACGAAATTGGACCGTTGCTGGGCAGCATCAGCTCGGCGGTGCTTTCACCCGGAATCCCGCTGACCAGTACGGTGGTGCAACGCGTCGCCGGCGCCAGCGTTCCGGTGCTCGGCGAGATCGAAGTGGCCTTCCGACTGTGCAAGGCGCCGATCGTTGCGGTGACCGGCACGAAGGGTAAATCGACGACCGCAGCGCTGATCGGCCATCTGCTGCGCGCCGCCGGCAAGAGCGTTCGCGTCGGCGGCAATATCGGCGATCCGCTGATACGTGAGGTTCTCGGCGTTGGAGCCGACGACTGGGTCGTGGCCGAAGTCTCGTCGTTCCAGCTTGAGACGATTCGGGCGTTCCGGCCGCGCGTCGCCGTGCTTCTCAACATCGTTCCCGATCATTTGGACCGTTATTTCTCGATGGACGAGTACGCCGAAGCCAAGTTTCGCATCTTCACCAACCAAGGGATGAACGATGCTTTCGTCGGCAATCTGGACGACGAGCGCGTCGCCGCGCTGCACTGGCTGGAGGGCGAGGGACGCGTGCAGGCGCGGCAGCTTTGGTTCACGCTAAGCGAACATCACGAGCGCGCCACCATGTATCTACAGAACGACCTCATCACCTATGCGCCGATCAGCGGCGATCCGCGGCCGATTACGCTCCTGGCGCGCCAGGATATTCCGCTCGCCGGGGAGCACAACGTTCGCAACGTAATGGCAGCGCTGCTGGCGGCACTCGCGATCGGGTGCGACGTCGAGAAGCTGCGTAAGGGCGTCCGGACCTTCGCGCCGATGGCGCATCGGCTACAGCCGGTAGCGGAGATCGGCGGGGTCCTGTACGTTGACGATTCCAAATCGACCAATCCGGCGTCGGTAATTGCGGCGCTACACGCTTACGAGCGTCCAATCGTCTTGATCGCCGGCGGCCGGGCCAAGGGCACGTCGTTCGACGAGATGGGCGCGGCCATCGGCAAAAGAGCCAAAGCGGTGGTGTTGATCGGCGAGGCTGCGGACTCGATCGCCGCCTGCGTTCCAGGCGTGCCGGTCGAGCGCGCCGCCTCGATGGGCGATGCCGTTGCCAAAGCGCGCGCGCTGGCCCAGCCCGGTGACGCGATCGTTCTGTCACCGGGATGCGCTTCGTTCGACATGTTCGCTTCTGCGGAAGATCGCGGCGAGCGTTTCGCGGCCGCGGTCGAGTCCACACGGGAAACGGCCGGTGCGTAGCGCGGCAGCGGTCCGGCAGCCGCCGCACGACGAACGCGCGGCGCTGCGATCCTACATCAATGCACCGCCCGACACGTGGCTGTTTGCTTCGGTCGCGACACTGGTAGCAATCGGGCTGGTCATGGTCTTTAGCGCGTCGAGCGCGACCGCGTACGCGCTCTATCACGATCCGACCTACTTCTTCAAACGCCAGGCGGTATTTCTCGGCGTCGGCCTGGTGTGCGCGTATCTGGCCTATCGCATGGACTATCACGTGCTGCGGCGTGCCGCGCCGTATCTGGTCTTGGCAAGCCTTGCCGGATTGGCGCTCGTGATGGTGCCGCACGTCGGTATCGCGGTCAACGGCGCGCGCCGCTGGATCGGCGCAGGTCCGGTATCGGTGCAGCCGTCGGAGTTTGCCAAGCTGGCGATGGTGATCTACTTGTCGGCAATGCTGGCGGCGCGTGGCGATCGCATCGTGCGGCTGGTCGACGGCCTCGTGCCGCTGTGCATCTTCCCATTCCTCATCGCCGCCATGATCGCCAAAGAGCCCGACGTCGGCACGGCCAGCCTCATCGTGCTGACCGCGTTCACCATGTACTTTGCGGCCGGCGCGCGCATTCCGCACTTGTTGGCGATCGTGGGAGCTTGTTCGCCGTGGGTCGCGATCATGATCTTGCGCAGCCAGTACGAGCGCGCGCGCATCCTCGCGTTCTTGAATCCGTGGCGCGATCCCAGAAACACCGGCTTCCACATTATCCAGTCGCTGTTGGCGCTGGGAAGCGGCGGCCTCGTCGGCGTGGGTTTGGGAACGTCCCGGGCCAAGTTCTACTTGCCCGAGGAGTACACCGACTTCATCTACTCGGTGCTGGGCGAGGAGCTGGGGTTGATCGGTGCGCTCTTCGTCGTGGCGCTCTTTATGGCACTGGCATATCGCGCGGTTCGTATCGCCCTGGGTGCTCCCGATCGCTTTGGCTTCTTTCTCGCCGTCGGCTGCACGGCGATGATCGTGATTCAGGCGATGATCAACATCGGCGTGGTGACGTCGTCGTGGCCGGTCACCGGCGTGCCTCTGCCGTTCATCTCGTTCGGCGGGTCGTCGCTGATCGTGAATCTCATTGCGGTGGCGCTGATCCTCAACGTCGGCCGCTATCGCCGCGTCGGCGCGCAGTAGTCCCGCCATGCGAGTCGTCTTCGCCGGCGGCGGTACCGGCGGTCATCTCTATCCGGCAATCGCGGTTGCCGATGCGCTGGGAAAACGTGCCGACGTCACCTTCATTGGAACGGCGGATCGGCTCGAGGCGACGATCGTGCCCAATGCCGGTTACGAACTGGTGACGATTCCGGCGCGACCGCTCTCGCGCAGCGTCGTCGGTGGCGCGCAGGCAAGTCTCACCAACGTCGCCGGAATGGCCCAAGCTGCGCGTGAGATTGCGCGTTTGCGGCCGGACGTGGTTGTTGCAACCGGCGGCTACGTGTGCTTTCCGGTGGTGGCGGCGACACGCATGTTGCGCGGTCTGGGTCGCGCCCGCGCGCCGATTGCCCTTCTGGAAGGCAACGCCCAACCGGGGTTGACGAGCCGCATGGTCGCGCCGCTGGTGGACGAGGTGTGGGGCGCGTACGACGAGCCGGACACACGGTTCGCCGGCAAGTTCGTTCGCACCGGCGTGCCGGTGCGCGCCTCGATTGCGTCGTTGCCCGCGCGCGCCGAAGCGGTAGCGCGCTTGGAGTTGGATCCGGCGCGCAAGACGCTGCTGGTAATGGGCGGAAGCCAAGGCGCGCGATCGATCAACGACGCGGTTTCCCAAGTGCCCAATCTGCCTGCGGGCTGGCAAGTGCTGCTGATCGCCGGGCGCGATGGCGAGCGGATCGCACGCGAGGCCAAGCTCGGCGCTGACGACCTGCACGTTACGACCTATTTGAACGATCCGGCGATCGCGTTTGCGGCAGCCGATCTGGTACTGGCGCGTGCCGGCGCTTCGACGCTTGCCGAACTGGCTACGCTGGGTCTACCGGCAATTCTCGTTCCGTATCCGCACGCGACCGACGACCATCAGCGCGCCAACGCGCTAGCCTTTGCGCGCTCAGGAGGAGCGGTCGTGGTGGAGGATCGTCAGTTATCGCCGGAGACGCTGGCAGCGTTGCTAGCCGAGACGTGCGCTCCGCAGCGGCTTGCCGTACTTGGCGCAGCGGCTCGCAGCTACCACACCGGCAATGCGGTACATGCCGTCGTCGCCCGGATTGACGCGCTGGTTTCACGAAAGAGTGCCCGGTAATGCGACAGGGGGCCTGGCACTTCGTCGGTATCGGCGGGATCGGTATGAGCGCGATCGCGCGCATCTTGTTGTCGCGCGGTGAATACGTTTCCGGTTCCGACGTAAGTGAAACGCCGCTCCTCGTTCGCCTGCGCGAAGAGGGCGCCCATATCGCCATCGGCCACGACGCGCGCAACGTCGGCGATGCCTCGGCGGTGATCGTAAGCTCGGCGATCGATCGCAACAATCCCGAGCTGCTCGCCGCCGCCCGCAAGAACGTGCCGGTGTTGCATCGCGGACAGATGCTGGCGCGCCTGCTGCAATCGCGGCGCGGAATAGCAATCTGCGGAACGCACGGCAAAACGACGACGACGGCGATGACGCACGCGGTGCTGCGGGGCGGCGGCGTTGACGCGGGTCTCGTGCTGGGCGGCATCGATGCGGCCCTGGCCACCAACGCACGCGACGGAAGCGCTCCATGGTTTGTCACCGAAGCCGATGAGTCGGACGGATCGTTCGCGCTCTTGTCACCGGTGGTTGCGGTCGTGACCAACATCGAAAACGATCATCTGCTCAGCGACGACGATCTGCCGCGCCTCATCGAAAGCTTCGCCGAGTTCCTCGGCAAATTGCCCGATGACGGGCTGGCGATCGTCGGCATCGACAACGCTCACAGCGCTTCGCTGATCGGCATGCCCAGACGCGCGCGGACGGTTACTATCGGTCTGTCGCCGCACGCCGACATCTTCGCAACCAACGTGCGCTCTGCCGGTCTGGGTTCGACTTTCGACGTGGTAGCCGGAGGCGCGTGCTTGGGAACGGTCGCGCTGCGGATTCCCGGCCTCATCAACGTGCAGAACGCACTGGCGGCAATCGCCGCCGGCCGCGAGGCCGGCGTACCATTCGCGCGCATCGTACCGGCGCTGGCCGAATTTCACGGCGTTCGCCGGCGCTTCGACATTTTGGCGCGCGCAGAACGCATGACCGTCGTGGACGACTACGCGCATCACCCCACGGCGGTGCGCGCCACCATTGCGGCCGCGCGCACCTATCATCGCGGACCCATCGTGGTGGCCTTTCAACCGCATCGCTACACTCGCACAGCCTATCTCGCCCGCGACTTCGCCGACGCGTTGCACGATGCGGATGCCGTCTATCTCTTGCCGATCTACGCTGCCTCCGAGCCGCCGATCCCCGGCGTGTCGACGCGCTCGATCGGCGAACCGCTCGAAGCTGCCGGTACGCGCGTGAAGTACGTTAGCGACGCCCGGGATCTGGAGAGGACAATCTTGGCCGACGCGCCGATGGGCGCACTGGTGCTGATGCTCGGCGCCGGCAACATCACCGAGATGGCGGCGTCGCTCGCTCATCGCGTCGTCGCCCCGGAAACCGCGACGGCCTAGGAAATCGCGTTGAGCGAAACTACGCAAAGTGCAACCCGCTCGCTTTTGAACGAGCGCGATCGCAACGATTTACGCGCGATTTGCCCCGGCGTGCGCTTCGACGAGCCGCTGGCGGCTTACACGTCGTGGAAGTTGGGCGGGCCGGCCGATGCGTGGCTGCTCGTGGAGAGCGAAGCGCAGCTTGCGGCGATCATGCGCTTGTGTTTGCGCCGGCGCATGCCGTGGTTCGTCATGGGGAGCGGCAGCAACGTCTTGGTCGGCGACGGCGGAATCCGCGGGTTGATCCTGCGCCTTGCCGGTGACTTCGCAGCGATCGACGTCGAGCGCGACGGACGTGAAGTGCGGATTTGCGCCGGAGCATCCGCCGATATGGCGCTAATGACCGCCAAGGCCGCGTCCAAAGGTGCAGTCGGTATCGGGTCGCTCGCCGGGATTCCGGGAAGCGTCGGTGGCTCGCTGCGAATGAACGCGGGAACCGATCGCGAGATTGGTGATTTCGTGCGTGAAGTGTGGGTGCAATCGCCGAGCAAGCCCGATGCCCATGCGGTAAGCGTGCAGTATTTCTACCGCCACACGACGCTGGCGCGCGATGCGGTCGTATCTCGCGTCACCCTGGCCTTCGAAGCCGGCGACCCGGACGGGGTGCGTGAGGATCTTAAGTCACGCTTGGTGCGGCGCAAGCGCACGCAGCCGATCGCTCTGCCCAATGCCGGTTCGTGCTTTCGCAATCCCCCCGGCGACAAAGCGGCGCGGCTTATCGAAGCCGCCGGAGCCAAAGGATGGCGAGAGGGTGCTGCCGAGGTCTCCCCGCTGCACGCAAACTTCATCAACAATGTCGGCGGCGCGAGCGCGCGCGACGTTGCAGCATTGCTCGCGCGGGTCCGCCGGGCGGTAGCGGACGCGTTCGGCGTCGAACTGCAACTCGAAGTGCATCTCGTCGGCGTTTTTATTTAGCGAGCCGGAGGAAGGGAGCTGATCGTGCAACGGACCTCGCGCACGGCCAAAGTGGCGGTCGTTATGGGCGGCACTAGCTCCGAGCGAGAGATCTCCATCGCCACCGGCAACGGCGTGATGCGCGCTCTACACGGGCTCGGCTATACCACGCAGTCGCTGGACTACGACGCAAACTTCGTCGACGCCATCCGCACGGTCGCTCCGGATGTCGTGTTCTTAGCGTTGCACGGGCCCGGCGGTGAGGACGGACAGATTCAAGCGATCCTCGACTACGTCGGGATTCCGTACACCGGAAGCGGGATGGAAGCAGCGGCGCTGGCGATGGACAAGCATCTGACCAAGAAGCTGCTGGCGGCCGAGGGCCTTCCAACCGCAGCGTGGGACCTCTTCGACCTTTCCGGCGGCACGTTACCCCTGCTGCCGGGTTCGCTCGATCTGCCGCTGGTCATCAAGCCTCGCTACGAGGGATCGTCGTCGGGCGTCAGCATCGTACGCACCCACGAACAATGGACCAATGCGATGATCGCGGCCGCCCGGAGCTTTCCGCAGATACTGGCCGAAGAGTTTCTCGCCGGCCGCGAGTTTACGTGCGGCGTGCTCGGCGAAGAAGCGATGCCCATCGTCGAGATCGTGGCAAACCGCGACGAGTTCTACACCTACGACGCCAAGTACGCGCCGGGCGGAAGCACGCACATCGTGCCGGCCGAGATCGACCCCGACTTGGCTGCACGCCTGCAGATGTTGGCCCTCTCGGTGCATCGTTTGATCGGGCTACGCGATTATTCGCGCACCGACTTCATCGTCGGCGACGATGGCCGTCCGCACATCCTTGAGGTCAACACCCTCCCCGGACTCACGCCAACCAGCTTGTTACCGGACGCCTGCAAAGCGGTCGGCATCGGCTACGACGCATTGATCGAACGGCTGCTCTCTTTCGCGCTGGCGCGCAGCAGCCTCGCCCTGTCATCCTGAGCGAAGCATCGCGGTAGCGATGCGTAGTCGAAGGACTGGCGTAACCTCAAGCATTCGCGAGCAAGAGATCACGTCGGTCCTTCGACGACGCACATGGATGTGCTAGTGCCGACGAAGCGCAGGATGCGCGAGAGTCGGCCTGCTCGCGGAGTTTATCCCGAGCGAAGTCGAGGGGCCGCGCTCAGGATGACAAGCCGAGGGCGCCTCGAAAACTGGGCAGCCCATGGAGGTTGCACGGATGCTCACTTGTCGCTGCCCGCACTCTTTTGACGACAAGCACTTCGCCGGTGCCCAACGTGTTTTCGGCCGCCGTGCCTTTTTGAGCGGCGTCGCCGCCACCGGTTTGGCGTTTGCCCTTCCCTGGCGCGTGCGCGCCGCGTCGCGTCCGCTAGTGCTGAAAACGAGTTGGATGTTCGACGGCACGAAGATGCACTCGCCGGGTTCGCTGGTGATCTCCGGGTCGCGCATCGTGTCGTTAAACGCCGGCGATGCCGGCAGCGACGCCGAGGTGCTGGATTTGAGCGGCACCACGCTGATGCCGGGGCTCATCGACGTCCATACGCACGTGGCCGCGCGCGTCGTCGTCTCCGACTACATCCTAAGCATTTTGCCGCCCCACACCGCTGCCGATAACGTCGGTGAGGCGGCCCTCTACTCGGTGCACAACGCGCAGGTCATGCTGCGCAACGGCTTTACCACAATTCGCGACGTCGGCGGCGGCGACGGTATCGACCTCGCTCTGCGCAACGCCATCAACGACGGCGCGATTCTCGGCCCCCGCATCTTTGCAGCTGGTCCGGCGCTCACGATCACCGGCGGCCACGGCGATTCCAACGACTTGCCCGAGTTCGTGCACGTCGATCAGACCATCGAGGGTGGCGTCTCCTACGGCCCGTACGGTTTTCGCGAGCGCGTGCGCGAGCACGTTAAGCGTCATGTCGATCACATCAAGATCCTGGCTACCGGCGGCGTGCTGTCGTACGGCGACGTGTGGGATATTCCGCAGCTCAATTTGGACGAGGTGCAAGCCATCGTCGATGAATCGGTGAAGTTCGAGCGCAAGGTTGCGGCGCATTGTCACGGCGACAAAGGCACTGCCATCGCCGTGGACGGAGGCGTGCATTCGGTCGAGCACGGCACCGGCGTCAGCAGCGA
>JBPYDW010000239.1:0-2118 GCA_051986335.1 Vulcanimicrobiaceae bacterium
ACTGACGGCGAAGCTCGTCGCTCCCGCGATGCAGGCCCCCGCGATAACGACCCCGACGAACCATCGTTTCATACGACTGAATACCTCCTTTAGAAAGACTCTCCAGCCCCTCGTACCCGCCTACTTGGCCGAGCTAAACGAGGGACCATCCCAGTGTGCTCCCAGCCTGGAGCGGCCATCGTCGCGAATTGGCTGGAAACCGGCCCGACGCCGGGGGTATTAATTAAGGGGAGAAGCGAGGCTGAGGCCCGCAATCACCTCCAGAGGCTCATGAGCGTCATCGAACTACCCTACACCGCCGACGTCGCGGCAGAGACCGAACCGATCTTCCGCCGCGCGGCACGCGTGATCCCACGCGTCGAGTGGCCCTTACACGCCCCCTACGTCGCCGCGATCCAGCGCCTCAAACGCGAGCGCAACGCCGTCATCCTCGCCCACAACTACCAGGTGCCCGAGATCTTTTACACCGTCGCCGACATCGTGGGGGACTCGCTTGCTTTAGCGACGCAGGCGGCAAAAACCGATGCCGACGTCATCGTGCTTTGCGGCGTCCACTTCATGGCCGAAACCGCAAAGCTCGTGAACCCTTCGAAGACGGTCTTGGTCCCGGACCTCAAGGCCGGCTGCTCGCTGGCTGAATCGATCACGGGCGCCGACGTGCGCCTGTTGCGAGAAAAATATCCGGGCGTGCCAATCGTCACGTACGTCAACACATCGGCTGAAGTCAAGGCTGAATCGGATATCTGCGTCACGAGCGGGAACGCGGTGCAGATCGTCGAGGCACTGCGCGCTTCGCGCGTCATTTTCTTACCGGACGAGTACCTCGCAAAATACGTCGCCTCGAAGACCAAGGTCGAGATCATCGCGTGGAAAGGCCATTGCGAGGTTCACGAGCGCTTCACCGGCAAAGACGTTCGCCGCTATCGCGAAGGCGATCCCTCGCTGGTCGTCATCGCGCACCCTGAATGTCCGCCGGACGTCCTTGCGGAGGCCGACTACGTCGGCTCGACGCAGGGCATGACCGAATACGTCGGCGCACTCGCGGAGCGCCAAAGCGGCGCGCAAAGTGCGCCTCGCATCTTAATGATGACGGAGTGCTCGATGGCCGACAACGTGTCGGGGCGCTATCCGAACGTCGATTTCGTCCGGCCGTGCAATCTCTGCCCGCACATGAAGCGCAACACGCTTCCCAAAGTGCTCCACTCTCTCGAAGCGATGGAGTACGAGGTTACCATCGCGCCGGAGATCGCGCAGCGCGCTCGGCGCGCGGTCGACCGCATGCTCGAGTTTAGCCGCCAAGTACGCGACTGACCGGATTCGTGGAAAGGCATCGCAGCGACGTGCTCGTCGTTGGCGCCGGTATCGCCGGCCTGATCGCCGCGCTCAAACTCCATCCCGCCAAAGTCACCGTTTTATGCAAAACTCGCCTGGGTAAAGGCGCGGCTACCGATTGGGCGCAAGGCGGTATCGCAGCAGCGATCGGCAAGGACGACTCACCAAGCCTGCACGCAATCGATACGCAGCGCGCGGGTGCCGGCATCAGCGACCGCAAAATCGTCGAAATCCTTACGCGCGACGCGCCGGCACGCGTCGAAGAGCTGCTCGAGCTCGGTGCCGCATTCGATCGTACTGAAGAAGGTGAGCTTGCGTTAGGGCGCGAGGCCGCTCATCAGCGCCGGCGCATCGTCAAAGCCGGCGGTGACGCGACCGGCCACGAGATCCTCAAAACCCTCATCGATGCCGTGCGCGTGCATCCGTCCATCGAGATCTTTGAAGAAGTGACGGCCGCCGATTTGATCGTCGAGGATAACCGGGTCGCCGGAGTCTACGCGAACCAGAACGCCGGCGATGTCCGAATCGCCTTCCACGCCCGCGCGGTGATCCTCGCGACCGGGGGCGTCGGGCGCCTTTACCGTTACACTACCAATCCGGTCGAGGCGACCGGCGACGGAATCGCAATGGCCGCGCGCGCGGGAGCGCTGCTTGCCGACATGGAGTTCGTTCAATTTCATCCCACCGCGCTTGCAATCGGACGCGATCCGATGCCGCTGGTCACCGAAGCCGTGCGCGGAGAGGGTGCGACGCTCGTCAATGACCTCGGCGAGCGCTTCATGCTCG
>JBPYDW010000240.1:0-3469 GCA_051986335.1 Vulcanimicrobiaceae bacterium
GGCCAGGTCAATCGCGTTTGAAATCCGACCAGGTTGAAGGCCGTTCCGGCAACGTTCTCCTTGCGCAGTTGGACGACGGCAAACGGCGTCTGGCCGGTACGAGGGTCGCGCAATCCCACCGGTTTGAGCGGTCCAAAGCGCAAGGTGTCGTCGCCGCGATCGGCCATCTCTTCGATCGGCAGGCAGCCCTCGAAATAACGCGCGTCGCCGGTCTCAAAATCCCTGGGCTGGTGTCGCGGCAACGTTCGCAGATCGGCGAGCAACTGTGCGTATCGTTCGCGATCCAGCGGTATGTTCAGGTAATCGTCACCGTCGCCCTTATCGTAGCGCGACTTGCGATACATCGCCGTTTCATCCAGCGACTCGGCAGCTACGATCGGCGAAGCGGCGTCAAAATAGTGCAGGCGCCGGCCATGGCCGAGGGCGCGTAGCGTAGCGTCGATACTAGCGAGAAGACCGTCGCCGGGCAACGGGCCACAAGCGACGATCGCGGGCGAGTCCACGGGAACCTCCAGCACCTCTTGGCGACGCACGGTGATGCGTGGCTCGGCCTCGATTCGTGCTTGCACGCCGGCGGCAAACCGCTGGCGATCGACGGCGAGCGCACCGCCGGCCGGCACCGCCGCATCGCGGGCGCTGGTGAGGATGACCGAATCGAGGCGGGCGAGTTCTTCCTTCAGCAGTCCGACGGCATTCTCGAGCGCGGCTCCGCGCAGCGAGTTGCTGCACACGAGCTCGGCTAAGTCGGCGGTCTTATGCGCCGGACCGCTGTTGTGCGGCCGCATCTCGAACAAGTCGACGTCGACGCCGGCGCGCGCCGCTTGCCATGCCGCCTCACATCCGGCCAGTCCACCGCCGATGATGGTGAGGGACACGCGCTCAGCTCCCGGTCGCCTCGCGATCGTCGGCCGCGTCGCCCGCAGCAGAAGACGCGATGCGCGAAACGTCGTGTTCCTTGTCGGCGGCGCACTCGAGTTGCGTTTGTCCGCGGCGCGTCTTGGCCACCACGTACGATCCGCACACCGGACACGGCTGCGGTATCACGCGATCCCACGATACGAAATCGCACGCCGGAAAGTTCGCGCAGCCGTAAAACACACGTCCCTTCTTGGATCGGCGCTCGACGATCATGCCGCCATCCTTGGGACATTTCGCGCCGGTATCTTTGAGGATCGGTTTCGTCGTCTTGCACTCAGGATAGCCGGTGCACGAGATGAACCGTCCAAATCGTCCGGTCTTAATGACCATCGGCCGCCCGCAGTTCGGACACACCTCGTCGGTCGGCTCGTCCTTGAGCTCCAAGCGCGGCAGCACTTTCTCGGCTTGTTCCAAGTCGCGCACGAACGGACCGTAGAACTCGCGCAGCACGCCGACCCATTCGGCCTTGCCGTCCGCGACTTTGTCGAGGTCGCCCTCCATGTGGGAGGTGAACTTCAAGTCGACGATATCCTTGAAGTGCTCGGCTAGCAAATCATTTACCGCGATGCCGATGTCGGTGGGCATGAAGCGCCGTTCTTGCTGCGTAACGTAACCACGCGACTGAATCGTCTCGACGATCGTGCTGTAGGTCGAAGGACGGCCGATGCCGTTGTCCTCCAACGCTTTGACCAACGATGCTTCGGTGTACCGCGGCGGTGGTTCGGTGAAATGCTGCTTGGGTTCGAGCCCGCGGCACTCCAGCGTCTCGCCGTCGTCGAGCGCCGGCAAAATCTTCGGCCTCGTGCCATTGCGGCCGTCCTCGGTGTCCACTGCGTCCTCATCGCGGCTCTCTTCGTAGAGGCGCAAATAGCCGGCAAATTTCATGACGCTGCCGGTAGCGCGAAACGTATAACGGCCGGCCGCGATATCGACGGTCGTTTGATCGAAGACGGCGGCAGCCATCTGTGAAGCGACGAAGCGCTCCCAGATCAGCGTGTACAGGCGAAGCTCGTCACGTTTGAGGATGCCGGCGAGCTTTTCGGGCGTGTGGAGCACCGAGGTTGGGCGGATGGCCTCGTGCGCGTCCTGAGCGCCTTCCCTCACCTTGTGTACTCTTCCGCCGTGAAACTCAGCACCGTACGAGTTGCGGATGAACTCGCTCGCCGCCTCGCGCGCCTGTTCGCTGATGCGTGTGGAGTCGGTGCGCATGTAGGTGATCAACCCGACGGTGCCTTCGCTGCCCAGATCCACGCCCTCGTACAGCGCCTGCGCGATCTGCATCGTCCGGCGGACGCGAAGGCGCAGTTTTCGCGAGGCTTCTTGCTGCAGCGTCGACGTCGTGAACGGAGCCGCCGCATTGCGGCGAACCTCTCGCCGCTTGATCGAATCCACGCGGAACGCGGCTGCGTCGAGCTCGGCGACGACCGCGTCCGCTTCCGCCTGGCTGGCGATCTCCAGCTTTTCACCGTCGCGCGCAATCAGCTCGGCGGCGAAGACCTTGTCCGGCTCGCGATGACCGGCCAGCTTCGCCGCAAGCGACCAGTATTCGATCGGAACGAATGCCTGAATTTCGCGTTCGCGGTCGACGATGAGCTTGACCGCGACCGACTGAACGCGACCGGCAGAAAGGCCTCCACGCACCTTCGCCCAGAGCAGGGGCGATATCTTATACCCGACCAGACGATCGAGAATGCGCCGCGCCTGCTGCGCGTTCACGCGATCCAAATCGATATGATGAGGCTCGCGCAGGGCCCCCAGCACGGCGTCCTTCGTGATCTCGTGCAGCTCGATGCGTTTGGGGTTCTCGAGCTTGAGCAGTTCGGCCAAATGCCAGGCGATTGCCTCACCCTCGCGATCCGGATCGGTCGCCAGGTACACGTCGCTCGCGACCTTCACCGCGCCCTTAAGCTCTTTGATAATGTCGCCCTTACCTTTGATAGTCAGGTATTTGGGCGTGAAATCGTGCTCGACGTCGACGCCCAGCGCCGACTTGGGCAGGTCGCGCACGTGCCCCACCGACGCCCGTACCACGTAGCGCGCCGGGAGAAACTTCTTGATCGTGCGTGCCTTGGTGGGCGACTCGACGATGATGACGGGCTTTTTCACGGGGCTAAGTATACTCCCCGGGTCAAGACAGGGGCAACGCCGGTGGCCGCATGCGCGCGTACGCACGCGAGCGCGCGCACGCGCGCTGCGTAATTTGCATGAATTTCAATTTTCCTCTATGATGCGCACAAAGCGCCAATTGCGCGCGGTCCACTTTATTGATTTCGTCCCCCGGGGGACGAGGAGGAATAATGGACGACCTGATTCCCAACGGCGAAATGATGGCCGAACCCAAGAAGAGGAGAGCCCGGCGCAGGAAGGTGCGTAAGGCGGTCCGCAAGGTGCGCAAGGCCGTACGCAAGGCAGCCCGCAAGGTGCGGAAAGTTAAGCGCAAGGTTCGTAGAGCTAAACGTAAGGTCACTCGGAAGCGGCGGAAAGTCGCTCGCAAGGCGGGACGAAAAGTCCGCAAGGCCGCCCGCAAGAAGGCACGCAAGACGCGTAAAGC
>JBPYDW010000241.1:0-5771 GCA_051986335.1 Vulcanimicrobiaceae bacterium
ATTGGGATCGGTTCGTCGATGGCGTCCTTACCGGTTGCGTCGAGCGCCAGTTCGCGAATCTGCGGTAACCGTTCGAGAATTTTCTCACGTCCGAGGTGGCGCATGTCGAGCAGCACGCAGCCGTCGATCCCTCGGCCTTCCAGAATCTCGGTCCACTCGGCGCGCGAGACGACATCGCGCGAGGCCAACTCACCCTTGTTCGGCGCGTACTTGAACATGAAGCGCTCGCCTAGTGAGTTGAGCAGGTGAGCGCCCTCGCCACGCGCGCCCTCGGTCATGAGCACGCCGTTTTCCTTAAGCGTCGTGGGATGGAACTGCATGAACTCCATGTCCATGAGCGGCAGGCCGGCCTTGTAGGCGATCCCCATGCCGTCGGCGGTCGAGGCGTAGCCGTTGGTCGTCTTCAGGTACATTCGACCCGCGCCGCCGGTGGCGAAGATCGTCGCTTTGGCCGTCACCAGTTCGAGCTCGCCGTTGCGCATGTTGTACGCGACGACGCCGGTTCCGATGCCGTCTTCAATGGCCAGCGCCGTACAGAAATACTCCTCGTAGACTTTCACGCCGAAACGCTCGAGCTGCTCCCACAGCGTATGGAGGATCACCAGGCCGGTGACGTCGGCGGAATAGCAGGTGCGCGGGGTGCCGGCACCGCCGAACGGGCGCTGCGCGATGCGCCCGTCGGGCAGACGCGAAAAGATGCAACCGCGGTGCTCGAGCCAGATGATCTGCTTGGGCGCGTCTTCGCACATCGCTTCGGCCGCGTCCTGATCGGCCAGGTAGTCGGAGCCCTTTATCGTGTCAAACGCGTGGGCCTCGGTCGAGTCCTCTTCGCGATTACCGAGTGCGGCATTAATGCCGCCTTGCGCGGCGCCCGAGTGGCTGCGCACCGGGTGCATTTTCGAAACGATGGCGACGTCGGCGCCGCGTTCGGCGGCCTCGACCGCCGCCCGCATACCGGCCAGCCCGCCGCCGATCACCACCACGTCGTGCTTGATCACTTTTGGCCTTTCCCCGGGGTTGGAAAACGTACGCTTCTTTATACTACCGGCGCTTGACGCTACCCCACTACCAAGGTAGGACGGCCTGCTGACCGGCAGGACGAGCGCCGGCCGCAAGTGCCAAAGGTCGCAGCCGGCCTCCCCCGGCGTCGCCTAACAGGTTCGCAAGGAGGCGGCACGGTAACGAAGGTGAGATTTGTCTTTCACCGCCGAGCGGGGTACGTGAGTCAGTTCGTCCACCTCCACGTCCATTCCGAGTATTCGTTGTTGGATGGAGCGTGCCGCGTCGCACCGTTATGCCGCAAGGCCGCCGAGGATGGTTCGCCGGCGGTCGCACTCACCGACCATGGCGTCATGTTCGGCGCGATGGAGTTTTACTACGCGGCGCGCGAACATCGCATCACGCCGATCATCGGCTGCGAGGCCTACCTCGCGCCGCGCGGCCGCCTCGATCGAACGGTGCGCGATGAGGCGCACGTCACGCTGTTAGCCGCCGATCTGACCGGCTATCGAAACCTCTCGGCCCTCGTTTCCAAAGGCTTCCTGGAAGGCTATTATTACAAGCCGCGCATCGACCTCGATCTGCTGGCCAAGCACAACGACGGCTTGATCGTGCTGAGCGGCTGCATGTCGGGCCTCGTCGCGGCTCCGCTGCTGCGCAACGATTACGAGACCGCCAAGAAGAACGCCCAAACCTACGTCGATATCTTCGGCGATCGGTTCTACATCGAGGTGATGCGCCACGGGATGCCGGAGGAGACCGTCATCAACGAGGGACTGGTGAAGGTAGCTCGCGAGCTCAACGTTCCGCTCGTCGCCACCAACGACTCGCACTATCTGGAGCGCAGCGACGCGCCTGCCCACGATGTGCTGCTGTGCATCGGCACGGGCAAGACCGTCTCCGACTCGAGTAGGATGAAATTCTACTCGGACCAGTTCTATCTCAAGAGTCCGCAAGAAATGCGCGAGCTGTGGCACGACCTGCCCGAAGCCTGCGACAACACGCTCAAGATCGCCGGGCAAGTCGACATCCGGATCCCCGAAAAGATCTTCCACCTGCCGCAGTACCCGGTGCCGCAAGCGCCGCTTGCCGGCGAGGAGCGCACCGCCGAGTCGTACCTGCGCGAGCTATGCGAGCGGGGCCTGATCGAGCGCTACGGTGCCGAGCGTGCCGCCAACGACGAAGCGCTGCGCGAGCGGATGCACTTCGAGCTCGACGTCATCACCAAGATGGGCTTCGCCTCGTACTTCTTGATCGTCTGGGACTTCATCAAGTACGCGCGCGATAACGGCATTCCGGTCGGCCCGGGCCGAGGGTCCGCCGTCGGCTCGGTGGTGTCGTACTGCCTGCGGATCACCGATCTCGATCCGCTGAAGTACAACTTGTTCTTCGAGCGCTTCCTGAATCCGGACCGCATTTCGATGCCCGATATCGACACGGATTTCTGCGTCGACCGGCGCGACGAAGTGATCGCCTACGTCACCGAAAAGTACGGCAAAGATCGCGTCGCTCAAATCGTTACGTTTGGAACGATGGCGGCACGCGCCGCCGTGCGCGACGCCGGCCGGGCGTTGGGGGTTCCGCTGCCCGACGTGGACCGGGTCGCCAAACTGATTCCGTCGGGACCGACGGGTCTGTCGATACCCGACGCGCTCGAGCAGATTCCCGAGTTGAAGATGCTCTACAAGACGCGTCCGGACATCCGCTCGTTGCTCGACACGGCCAAAACGATCGAAGGCCTCACCCGCAACGCCGGGACGCACGCGGCCGGAGTCGTCATTTCGGCCGGCCCACTGATCGAATACACGCCGCTGGCCAGGTTCGGCGAGGGCGGCATCAACACGCAGTACGACATGGTTTGGGTAGAGCGCATCGGGCTGCTCAAGATGGACTTCCTCGGCTTGCGCAACCTCACCGTGATGAGCGCCGCGGTCGAAGAGATCCGCCGCACCGTCAATCCGGAGTTCGACTTCGAGCGGATTCCCGACGACGACGCCAAGACGTACGAAATGCTCGGACGCGGTGAGACGATGGGCGTGTTCCAGCTCGAGTCGGAAGGCATGAAGCGCGTCTGCATGGAGTTCAAGCCTTCCCGGTTTGAAGACATCATCGCCCTGGTCGCACTCTACCGTCCGGGCCCGATGGAATGGATTCCGCAGTACATAAGCAACAAGCTGGGGCGAACCACGCCGTCGTATCTGCACGAGCGGCTGGAGCCGATTCTCACCGAGACCTACGGCGTCGCCTGCTACCAGGAACAGGTGATGCAGATCGCGCGCGACATCGCCGGCTTTACGATGGCGCAAGCCGACGAGCTGCGCAAGGTCGTGGGCAAGAAACAGAAGGAAAAAATTCCCGAGTACCGCCGCAAGTTCGTCGCCGGGGCGCAAGCCCACGCCGGCATCGATACGAAGCTCGCCGAGAAAATCTTCGCCTTCGTCGAACCGTTCGCCGGTTACGGATTCAACAAGTCGCACGCCGCCGCGTATGCCTGGATCGCCTACCAAACGGCCTATCTAAAGGCCAACTATCCGCTGCAATACATGTGTGCGCTGATGACCTCGGTGCGCAGCAATACCGATAAGCTCGTCGAGTACATCGACGAGGCCAAGAAGCGCGGGATCGTGGTTCTGCCGCCGGACGTCAACGAATCGCTGGTGGACTTTGCCGTGGTAGAGGGTCGGATTCGCTTCGGCTTGGCCGCGATCAAAGGCGTCGGCGAGAACGCGGTGCGCTCGATGATCGAATCGCGCGATCGCGAGGGGCCGTTTACCGATCTGTTCGACTTGGCACGCCGGGTGGACGCGCGGCAGGTCAACCGCCGCGTGTTCGAAGCGCTGATCAAGTGCGGCGCGTTGGATGCGTTGCCGGGGAACCGGGCGCAGAACCTCGATGCGCTCGATCAAGCGATCGACGTGGCGACGCGGGCGACGCGCGATGCCGAAGTAGGGCAGGTGTCGCTCTTTGCCGACGCCGCCACACACGCGCCGACGCTCGCGCCGAAATTGCGCTCGATACCGCCGCCGTCAGCCGCCGAGATGCTGCAGTGGGAGAAGGAGACGCTGGGCATTTTCGTCTCGGGTCACCCGCTTGCCGACGTGCAGGAGTACCTGATTCGCTCCGGTGCGACGCCGATCAAGAACCTGCGCCAACTGGAAGACGATGCGGCGGTGCAAATTGCCGGCATCGTTACGTCGGTGCGCCGCACGATCACCAAGAGCGGACAGCAGATACTCGTGGCGCAAGTAGAAGACACGACGGCCAATATTGAGGTGATCGTTTTCTCCAAGCTCTATCCGCAGGTGCAGGGCATCTTTACCAACGATCGCGTCTTGATCGTGAAAGGGCGGCTGCGACTGCGCGAGCGCCGCGGCAGCAGTCCGGGCGAAGAGGCGCCGCTGGAGTTGTCGGTCGGCGTCAATGAGGTTGCGCCGTTCGAGCGGCCGGCGCGCTTGAACGTTCCGCGCCCGAGCGGCTGGCACGTGACGATCGCTAGGCGCGAGCACGTCGATCGCCTGGCCGCATTGCTCGATGAATGGCCCGGTGACGTCGCGGTGGTGATGCACGCCGGAACCAAAGCGCAGCGCATGTCACGCGACCTTTCACCCGATCCGCGCGTTCGCTACGAGCTGTCGCGGATCTTTGGCGACGGAAACTTCTGGGAGGGCGCTCCGTAGCACCGGCGTATCGGCTGGTGGCCTTTGACTTGGACGGTACGCTGGTCGGGCCCGATCTCGCGATTAGCGGGCCGGTTCGCGCCGCGGTCGCACGCCTTACCAGAGCGGGCGTTGTGGGATGCATCGTTACAGGTCGGATGTACCGTTCCGCCGTACCGTTTGCGCGAGAATTAGGATTTTCCGCGCCGCTGGTCTGCTATCAGGGTGCGGAGGTGGTGGATCCCACCGACGATGCCACGTTGCGCGAGGTGCAGTTGCGCGAACCGATAGTACGGGAACTGATTGAGTATGCGCAGGTCAACGCGATGCACCTCCAACTCTACCGCGACGACAACTACTACTGCGAGCAGCGCAACCGTTTTTCCGATCTCTACGCGCGCATCTCTGGCGTCGAGCCGGTGATCGTGCCGTCGCTGGTGCAGACGTTCGCCCACTCCGGCGCGACCAAAGGCGTGGTTATCGGCGATCCTCCCGACGCGCAGCGCTATTCCGAAGGCCTGAACGCCGCATTTGGCCAGCGCGCGTACGTGACGCGCAGCTATCCGGAGTTCGTCGAGATTTTGAGCCGTTCGGTCGACAAGGGTGAGGCATTGGCCTTCGTCGCGCAACGGCTGGGCGTGCCGATGGAGCGGACCGCGGCGATCGGCGACGCATGGAACGACGCACCGCTATTGCGCGCCGCCGGCTTCGCCATCGCGATGGGAAGCGCACCGCCCGAGCTGCGTGCGCAGGCCGACGCCGTCGTGGGGGATGTCGCGGCCGACGGCGTGGCGCAAGCGATCGAGAAGTATCTCCTGTGACGCGCAAGTCCAAGGCGCGGCGGAAGAGTCCTGCGCTTTCGGCGCTGCGGCGGTTTTGGCTGGTGCTACTCGCGGTGTTGATTGGCTCGGCGGTGGCGGGCTTTTACGGCTTGCGTTGGAAGGGCTTTGAGCCGCAAGGCGTTCGCGTCAGCGGAAACAGCATCGTACCGACGCAGCAGATCGTTCGCGCCGCCGCGATCGCCGGGAACCGCAATCTCTGGTTGCAAGATATGCGTGCTGCGGCAAACCGGGTGGAGACGATTCCGTACGTCTTGCAAGTGACGATACAGCGCCT
>JBPYDW010000242.1:0-5629 GCA_051986335.1 Vulcanimicrobiaceae bacterium
ATGGCGTCGTTGTAGTTATCTTTTTGGTCGAGCGGAATGGCGACGTCGGAGAGGTAGTTGGGGCTAGAGTCACCCGGGCTATTGGCGATGGCCGAGAGCGTGGGTCCGGTACGGTTGATCCCCGGGACGCTGGTTCCGCCCGAGTCGGACATGACGCCGGTTCCTTTGGTGAAATCGTCGGAGATGTCGTTCGAATCTTGCGATTCGGCCACGAAGATGAAGTCCAAGGCAGACTCGTCGTGCTCGACCGATTTGGCCGCCTTCGTCACGACGCGAACCTTGCTCGCATCGATGTTCTGCGAGGCAAGGGCAGCCTCGATCTGCTTGGGATCGCTTGTGGCGAGGATTCCGGTCACCAGTGCCAACTCAAAAACCTCCTACCGTATACGTGCGAATCGCGTGGCCCAGTCGTTCGATGCCGACCTTGATGTTCTCTTCCGAAGCGTTTGAGAAGTTCAAGCGCATACCGTCGTTGACGTCGCGATTCGGATAGAAGCTGCGGCCGGGAACGAAGACGACTTTCCGATCGGCGGAGATTTTCAACAGCTCGTCGGTGTCGACGCCCTTCACGCGTGCCCACAAGAACATCCCTCCCTCGGGACGATTGAACTCCGTTCCCGGCGGCATGTGCCAGCCGAGTGCCGCGTGCATGACGTCGCGGCGGCGCCGGTACGAGTTCACGATGCGCCGCACGTGCTCTTCGAACTCGAGCCGGCGGCTGGCAAACCGGTGGAACAGGTACTGGGAAAGCGTCCCGGAGTGGAGATCCGCGCCTTGCTTTGCCAGCACCAGCTTCTCGTGAACGTCGCGATCCTTGGTGACGATCCAGGCGACGCGCAGACCGGGTGCCATGATCTTGCTACCCGTTCCCAAGTAGACGATGGTGCCGTCCGAAGGAATCGAGATTAGCGCCGGCAGGTGTTCGCCTTCGAAGCGAAGCTCGCCGTAGGGATCGTCCTCGATCAAGGGGACGTCGTAGTGCTCGCAGATGCGAACGATCGGCTCGCGGCGCTCTCGAGCCAGCGTCCTGCCGGTGGGATTCTGAAAGTTCGGGATGAGGTAGACCATCTTCGGTCGCGAGTCGGCGCGCTCCAGCGTGCGCTCCAGCGACTCGGGAATCATGCCATGCTCGTCGGTATCGACGGTGAGATAGCGCGGCTGATAGGCATCGAAAGCCTGGATGGCACCGAGGTACGATGGACGCTCCATCACCACGTAGTCACCCGGGTCGAGGAGAATCTTGCCGAGCAGATCGAGACCCTGCTGCGAGCCGTTGGGCGAAATGACGTCGGCCGCCTCAAACGATGTGCCGAACCGGCGGGTGAGCCGCTCCGCTACCCACTCGCGCACTTCGGGGATGCCCTCGGTGACGCTGTATTGCAGCGACTTGCTACCGTGCTCTTGCATTATCTCGCGCACGCATTCGGCGATCACGTCGATCGGGAAGTGCTCTGGCGCGGGCAAGCCGCCGGCAAACGAAATGACGTCGGGTTGCTGCGTTACTTTCAGAAGGTCACGGATAGTCGAAGTTCGCAGCCGCGCGGTGCGCTCTGCAAATTTGGCGGTGCGAGGTACCGTGGCCATCTCGCCGCGATATTAGCCGATGGTCATCGGGGGTCCGCTAATCGGCGGACGCGACGGCGTAAGCGGCGGGCCGCCTGCAAAGTGATCCTCGCGGACGAAGGCCAAAATCGTCGCTCCCAGGCCGAAGAGCAAGATCAAGAGCGAGACCAAGTGGCCGGCGATCGGCACCAGCTCCGCGGCGGTGATCAAGGCGAGTCCGAGTACCAATGCAATCAGTGGGGCCGGCGTCGACGCCGGACCGAGCATCTCGTAGAATCGCCGCCCGATGAGCAGCGAGAGCGCGGCCTTACCGATGAACACCGCGGCCAGCACCGCGGCCGCCTCTAGTGCGATCAGCGGAATGAGTACGATGGTAACCAGCAGCACGAGCGCGAGAGGAATAACCGCGACCCAGCCGACCAGACCGATCGCTGCGCTCAATCCGGGGTGGCGTTCCAATCGATCGAGCGCCATGCGCGTGCGCACCGGAAAGATAAGGAAGAAGATCAGAACCAGCACCGCCGAGAACAGCTGATAACTGATGCGCGCGCTTTCACCCAGACCGTAACCCCACGGCACGGAAAGCGCGACGGGCGGGCCGACGACGTAGGGTTTGCCGGTGATGAGCGATCCGGGACGGGGATCGAGCGTTCCGCCGATTACCGTTACGTCGCCGTTGACCGTGCCCTCGATAGTGGCATCTCCGCCGATGACGGTGACGTCGCCGTCGACGACTTGACCCTGCGCAACAAAGACGCCCTCACCGATGTAGGTGCCGCCGTGCTCGATCGTCTCCACCCGCGCTTGGGCTGCGGGCGCGAACGCGAGGACGGCGACGGCGGCGAAGAGCGCCGCCAGCAAGTAAGATTTGCGGCGTCTCATGCGCCCTCCGACGTTGATATTTGGGCGACCAGTTGCGGCCGCAGGCGACGATAAAAGACCAGGATGGCGGCCAGGGCCAGGGCGTCGGCGATTAGGACGATCGCGAAAGCAGCGGCCAGCAACCACGCCGAGATTCCGTCGGGATGCCACGCGCTAGCAACGGCGTTCCCGGCGCCCAGCCAGGTTGCCGACGTGCCGTGCAGCCACTGCAGGATGGGGGCCTTGGCGTTCGGGCTTCCGTAATAATAGAAAGCGAGACCGGCCAGACACCATGCTGCCAGCACGTACGCCGCGATCGCGGCCCACAGCGGCGCGCGACGACGCGGCGGCGGGACGCGCAGATAGCGCACTTCGGCCATCACCGCAAAGGTGAAGTTCAGCGGCAACTCGCTCGCCGGCGTCGTCGCCAGCATCCCATCGACGACCTTCAGCTCGGTGAGCAGATCCCTGCAAGCGCCGCACTCGCGCAGATGTGCCGCGACCCGCGTAGCTTGTCGCGCCGGTAGCGAACCATCGGCAAAGCCCGCAAGCAGCGCTTCAAACGAGGAGCAACGCACGAGCCCCCCCTTTTCCGCGCTCTTCGACCGAGACCGTCGCTTCGCGCTCGCGCATCTTTTGCGCGAGTGCTAGCTTTCCGCGATGGATGAGCGTCTTTACGTTGCCGAGCGACAGCCCCATCGTCGTCGCGATCGTTTGGTATTCCAGGTTGTCGAAGTATCGCAATGCCAAAATCGTCCTCGTGCGCTCCGGCAGTTCCGCTAGTGCCGCGCGCAACTCGCGCTCGGCTTCCTCGCGGAGTATCCCGCCGGAGGGATCCGCTTCTCTCGAGAGGTCCGGCGCGGCGTTCTCGAGCGTCTGATCTTCAGGGAGCTCCAGCGCCGGTAGTCGCCGTTGCGATTTTGCGAGATGCGTCCGGACGACGTTACGCGCTATCTGATAGATCCACGTCGAGAACTTGCCGAGCTGAGGATTGAAGGTTCCGAGGTGTGCGTAGGCTCGCAGGAACGTCTCCTGCGAGAGGTCGGCCACATCGGATGGGCTGCGGACAGCGGCACTGATGAAGTTTCCGATGCCTCGCTTGTGGCGATCCACCAGGATCGCGAACTGCTCGCGGTCGCCGGCTCGGATGCGCCCTACCAGAGCCTCGTCGCTCTGATCCCCGATCGTCATCCCCCCTCGATTCGGTCCCTGTGCCGGTTGCTACCGCCGTCCGGGCGGTTTGTTACAAAGGCGGGCCGACGCCGACGGGACGTCGTAGTTGCGGCCAGGAGTGCAGGGAGTGAGCGACGTTCCGGGCCGCCGGACTATTTTGGAGGGCAGCGCCTGGGTTTTTGGCGCCTCCATGCTCTTCAATTTGTGCGGGTTTGCCTTCCACGCGGTTGCGCTGCGCAAGCTAGGGCCGGAGGATTACGGTGCCCTCTACGCGCTGCTTTCGGCTGCGACGGTTGCCGCGCTGCCAGCCGGAGTGCTGATCGCCGTCGTGGCCCGCTTTGCCGCCGAGTTTCGCGCCCTGCGCGACGATTCGCATATCCGCGGGCTGGCCGCTGGTCTCACGCGTATCTTCGGCGTCTTGGCAATCGTGTACGTTGTCGTTGCGGCGGTGGGTGCTCGACCGCTCTCCACCTTCTTGCACGTGCCGGCGTGGACGATTCCATTCTGCGGAATTGCGGCCGGCCTCACCATGCTGAGCGGCACGTTGCGTGCTGTCGCCGTGGGCACGCAAGACTTTCGCGCGTACGCGGTGTCCACCACTGCCGAAGGGATCGCCAAAGTGGTTAGCGTCGCCATCCTCGCGACGCTGGCCCTGCTGGGTGGACTGAGCGCCTACATTTGTGGCGTCATCTGCGGCGCGATCGCCATCGTCTGGTCGCTCGTCCGCCGCTATGCCGCTACTCCCGATGCCAAAGTGCACTACGACTGGCAACGGATCGCCGCATCGTTGGGCGGATCGGCGGCACTGATCGTAACGATAACGATCATGAGTAACCTCGATGCGGTAATCGTGAAGCACAGCTTTGACGCGCACGCCGCCGGAATTTACTCGGCGGCTTCGATCGGCGGCAAGATCCTGTTCTATCTCGTCGGGTTCATCCCGACCGTGCTGCTCCCGCACGCTACCGATCGCCATGCACGCGGCGAAAGCGCGATGCGGCCGCTGCTGACCGCGCTGGGCATATTGTTCGCCTTTGCCTTGGTCGGATTGCTCGCCTTCGCGCTCGGCGGTCGAATCCTGTTGCCGTTGCTGGCCGGCGGCAGTTACGATGCGGCGCTCCCCCTACTGACCTGGTATGGAATCGCCATGGTGTTCCTAGCCCTGACCAACGCCCTCGCCACCTTCGGAATAGCCACGCACCGGCTGGCATTCTCGATGCCGCTGGTCGCCGGCGCCGTGGGGACCATCGGTGCGATTGCCCTCTGGCACCCATCGCTGCAGACCGTCGTCCAAACGCTCTTGATCGGCAACGTGCTGACCGCGGCGGGGGCAGCGTGTGCGCTGGCTATCCAGGGCGCCCGCGGGCACGGGCGCGAAGCGTTGCCGGTTTGATACGATAGGGGTCTATGGAACTACGCATCGACGCGAACTCGGTCCGTCGCTGCCGCGAGATTGCGGCTCGAATCGTCGCGCCGGTGAGCGCGTTTATCGAGGCGCATTCGACCGTCTCGGTCGAGCGTTCGGTGTTGAGACTCGTCGGCGTCGACGGCGTAACCGAACAAGAGGTGCCGCTGCCCAATGCGGTGATGGATGCGCTCACCGCCGAGCAGCGCGCCGATGGTGCCGGCAGGTGGTTCGGCCGCGCGCTCGCCGAGACCGGGCTCGCGCCGCAACCACTGGCTGAAGCCATCGCCAACGGCGACATTAGCTTCGCCGGCTTCGCCGATGTACCGGACGCCGCGGCGCGCGCCGCGATCGCGCCGCACGTCGATGCCGCGATGCGACAAATTTCGCGCCGGCGCGACGAGCGCGCCGATCTGCTGCGCACGCTTCCGCAGTCGCCGCCGCCGCTGCTCTACGTTATCGTCGCCAGCGGCAACATCTACGAAGATCGTACGGCCGCGGTCGCTGCCGCGCAGGCGGGTGCCCAAGTTATCGCGGTGATTCGTTCGACCGGACAGTCGCTGCTCGACTTCGTGCCGTACGGTCCGACGGTCGAAGGATTCGGCGGGACGTACGCCACGCAAGCCA
>JBPYDW010000243.1:0-4650 GCA_051986335.1 Vulcanimicrobiaceae bacterium
CTGGTGGGCAGGGCTGGATTTGAACCAGCGTAGCGCTTTCGCGCACCAAATTTACAGTCTGGCGCCATTAACCACTCGGCCACCTACCCACGAATTCGGCTGCCTATGGTACGGCGGATGCGGGTGCAAGCCCTTCCCGGTGACCGAATAGCGCGTCCTAAGCGAGCCTTCATCTTCCTCTCCTCGTCGTTTCATGTTGTCGTCGTTGCCGGGCGGTATAAACGTCCAAGGTAATCTTCCCTTCGCTTTGGAGACGCACATGAACTTACGCTCGATCAGCGCCGGCGCAATGCTTGCATTTGCCACGACCATGACTGCATGCAGCGGCGGCGGTGGAAGCGGAGCGACGCCTCCGATGTCCAACCCTAACGGCGGCGGCACCTCCCCGACAACGCAATCCGAACGCGCGATCATGGACGCGAACTCGTTCGGAAGCCCAATGAAGAGCCTAGCAGAGTTCAACGCCGATACGATCTCGGCCGGAGTTAACGCACAACTCCAATCAACCACCCCAAACGGTACCTGCAAGAACGGCTCGGAGTTCTGGGCGCCTGACAAAGCGGGCCAACCCAATTCGACGCAGCGAGAGTTCTTCTACAACGCCGACTGCACGGGCGGCGTCGCTCGCGACGTCGTGCGCATCTTCGTCCCGAACGGCTCGAGCGAGACGCTTTCTACCACGACCACTATGTACGCACTCGGCTCCTCCACATCCAACGCCGTTCGCACCGACACCTCGACGATTAGCAACGCAACCTTCGACGCCAACGGCTATCCGATCGCAGCCGACGGTTTCGATCGTGAAACGACCGGTTCGCTCAATCTCGCCGGCTCACGCACGATCAACTCCGATTACGAACTGATCATGCAGCCGGCAAGCGGAAGCGTCAACGACTTCTGCTCGGATTCCGCGGGCTACAACGCCACCGGCTTCAAGAAGCTCGATGAAACATTCGGCTGGCAAGGCGGCGTAAACGGTGGAACGCGCACCAGCAATGGAAGCGGTTCGATCACCTGGGCCGCAACGCACAACGGTACGGCGTTCAAAGGCCCGATCGGCGGTTTGTCGATCGTTACCGGTACGTTCAACACCGCGTGTCCGATCGTCACGCCGGCATACACGCTTAGCGGCGGCACGGCCGGCGGCACGTTCAGCGTTCCGGTTAGCGCGACCTATACGAACGGCATCCTGACCGCGCTGACCATTTCGAACGCCACGCTGGCCAACGGCGACATGCTCAGTGCCTCGAGCAGTAGTACGCTGCCGCCGGGCAATCCTGCGTTCATCACCGGAACGGTGACGAACGCAGGCACGACCGTTGCAACCTTCGCGGTCGACGCGTTCGGTGATGGCACCGTGTCGGTCACCAAGAACGGCAACGTCTACGCCATCGTTGATTGGCACGTCGTCAAATAGGCTCTGGCGACGCAGCCGGCGATGAGGCTCCGCGCACGTACGGAGCCTCTTCGTCATATCCCGCCGTTACGCGCAACTAGCGCGGAACGCGCATGATCACGTGCTCGTCGCCCGCCTGCAACTCGCGCCGCAACTCGACGAAGCCGGCCTTACGAAAGGCGCGCACCGAACGGCGGTTAGCCGTCGCGGGGTCGACGACCACGTCGACTGCGCCGCCGTCGTAGAGCTGCCTCGCCAGCAGGCGCACCGCGACCGGTCCTATCCCTCGGCCGATTCGCGACGGATGTAAGACGATGTCGATGCCTCCCTTGCGCTGCCGGCGATCGTAGTACGTTTGAGCGAAGCCGACCCTCTGGGCGTCGACCACCACTACGTACGGCTGGACGATCTCAACCCCGTCATCGCTGCCGTTCAAGACCGTCTGCTCGATCTTTTCGCGAGTGTGCGGTCCGTCCCACCACTGCGTGAACTCCGGGTCGGTAAACCATGCGGTCAACAGCTGCTCGTCGGCCACCGATACCTCACGCAACGTCACGTCGTTACTCACGATCGTCGGCGACGACGTAGCGGGCCAAATCAAAGACCTCGTCGCGCGTGAAGCCTAGCTTCGCATAAAACTGCGCCAAGTGCGGCTCGACGTGCGGCAACTCGACCATGACGCTCGACGCGTTCGTCTCGCGGGCGTGCGCCTTCACGCGCTCGACCAGGAGTTTCCCCAGTCCTCGCTCGCGCAACGATTCTTTGACGTACAAGTCGCTCAGGAACCAAATGCGCTCGCAGTACCACGACGACCATAGCGGATACAGCGTGATGAAGCCGGCAGCCGTCTCTCCCGCCCAAGCCATAAAAATCACGGCCTCTTCGCGCGCCAGGCGCTCGCCCAGAAAACGCATCGACTTGTTCATATCGGTGTGGTGGGTGAAGAACATTCGGTAGGCATCGAAAAGCGGCGCGAGCGCAGGGATATCGCCTTCCGTCGCGCGGGCGATCCTGACGTCGCTCATTTCAGATACCGATCCAGCCATTCGAGCCAGATGGCCGTCAGCTCTTCGGTATTGCGCGGATTGCTCGGCCCGTGCGTCGGCGCGACGAACTGCACGAACTTCACCGGAACGTTGTTGTCACGCAAGGCATGATACATTGAATACGACATCGTCGTTGGAACCACCGGGTCGCCGGTGGTGCTCCATATCAGCATCGGCGTCGTCACCTTTTGCGCGAACGAGATCGGCGACTGCGCGAGGTAGCGATCCATGCCGCTGCCGACGTACGGCGACGCCTCCAGATAGTAGCGATTCTGCACGTTGGACACCGATAGGTTGTACTCTTCGATCTCGTCGTTGACCGCAGCGCCGGAGACCGCCGCCCGCCATCCGTGACTCTGGGTCACCAGCCACGACGTCAACAACCCGCCGTACGACCAGCCGGAGACTGCCACGCGCGATCCATCGGCCTCGGGTAGGCGCTTCACCGCCTCGAGTCCGCTCATGATATCGCTGGCCGGACCCGTCACCGTATCGCCGGCGATGCCGAGCATAAAGGCGTTGCCATGATCGTCGCTACCGCGATAGTTCGGCTGAAAGACCACGTACCCGTGCGACGCGATGAGTTGCGCCAGCGGCCACGAGCCGGGCATAAAGCTATCGATGCTGGAGAGGCCCGGACCCCCGTGGATCAGCAGCACGATCGGATATCTGCGGCCGGTTTGCACGTTGGGCGGATCGGTTAAGACACCGGTCTCGGCTTCGTTGTTCGGACCGGCCCACGAAAATTGCCACATCTTCCCGAGCGTCAGCGCCGGAATGAAATCGTTGTAATGGGTCAGCTGGCGCAGCGTGCCGGTCACCGACGGCAGCAGGTACAGCTCGGGAGCGTGGGTGGGATCGGTAGCCACGAAGGCGATTGCCCCATCGTGCGCGACGCTGCCTTGAACGCCGGCGTCGAACGTCGAGCTGCTGTACGAATCGCAGCCGAAGTTCAGCGAACCGAGATTGAGTTTGCGTGGCGCTCCGTCGAGCGGGATGAGCCAGGCGACCGCGTGCGCTCCGTCGTTGCCGCACGTCAGCAGCGCCTTGCCGTCGGGCATCCACAGCGAACCACCGATGTTGCGATCGAGCGAAAGCGAGGGCACGGTTTCGCTGCCGTTGCGCAGCACGTGCAGCTGGTTTTGCGCCAAGTAGTTGCCGCCTTCCGGATACCAGTATGCAAGCGCGCTCCCATCCGGTGAGAACTGCGGGGTGAGCTCGAAGGCGGTGTTGCTCGTCACTTTTCGGGTGGCGCCGGTTCCCACGTCGAGCTCGTAGATCGTCGTATACTCGTTCTCGCCGGAAAACGGCGTCGTTACCCGCGTGTACGCGATGCGCTTCCCGTCGGGCGACCAGGCGAACTGCGAAGTGAAGATGCCGCCCGGATCCGTCGGCGCAATCGTCCAGTTTCCCGAGGTGAGGCGGCGTGCAGCGCCCCCGCTTGAGTTCACCAGCCACAGGTGCACCGGCGGTACGTTGGCCGTCTGCGTGTAGTCGCCGTTACCGACGATGAAATAGTCGGCGTCGGTGGCGGCGTCGAACGCCGCGAAAGCGAGCGCTGTGCCGTCGGGACGCCACTCGAAGTCGATGACATCGTTAGCCGCGTGGGTGATTTGCCGCGACCGGCCCGACGCATCGCGTACGAAGAGTTGTACGTGCGAGCCCGCCGGGCGGTACAGATAGCCCAGCAACGACCCGTCGGGCGACCAGCGCGGAACGGCCACGTCCTCGCCGCTGCGTACCACCGTCGTTGCCCCCGAAGAAATCGTCATCACGACGAGCTGGCTGAAGTAGCGATTGCGCGCAACGTCCTTGCGCACGGCGAGGTACGCCACCCTGGTACCGTCGGGCGAGATGGCCGGCTCCTCGATATCGACGATTCGACGGTTGTCGTCCACGCGCAAGGTCCGCGCATTCGTCGCTGCCGGCCCCGTAACGAGCATCGCGGCCGCTAACGCGACCGCGATGCAAGCGAGTCCCCTCTTCAACCTACAGCTTCACGTTGGCAGTGATGTACAGATTGAACGGGTTGAGCAGCGAGCTCGTCAGGTCGTTATACGTGCCGAAGCTCGGCTCGTAGGGATAGCGCTGGAACGTTTGGATGTTGGCGCCGGGATTGTAAACGTTGCCGACCACGACCGGAACGATGCCCGAGCCCTGCGGCGCACCGTAGCTGCACACGTTTCTACTCCAATAGTAGGTGAACCG
>JBPYDW010000244.1:0-2019 GCA_051986335.1 Vulcanimicrobiaceae bacterium
GGGAGGTTCTTGAGCGCGCCGCCGCCCGGACTGGGACACTGAGCGATCTGCTGGCCGAACTCAGATGCGTACGCAGCTCCGCCGAACTGATCGACATAGCGATAGTCTTGATTGTAACCGCCGATCCCGAGGTAGTAGGAGAAGTTCCGGTCGGGCGTTGAGCCACCCACTTCGACGTTCGCGCTGTGGTAGAAGACCGTCGAGCCGAGGCTTAAATTCGCGGTGGCGTAGCCGGGGAACGTTCCCGTCTTGATCACCTGATTGACGAAGCCGGCGAGGCCTTGTGCCTCGGCATTCGCCGGAGTTGCGCCAGTGTAAACTTGCAGTTCGAGCTGTCCGAGCGAGGAGAGCGAGCCGGACGGGTAGTTATCGAAGGCGCGATTGACGGGAATGCCGTCGAATTCATAACCGACCTCGTATGCATCACCGCCGCGCACGTGAACCGCTTGGAGATAACCCGTCTGAGCTGTCGGCACGTACGCCCCAGGTACCGATGCGATCGCCGAATAGGCGCTGTTGAGGGCGCCGCCGCCGCCCAGCACCGCGGTACGGGCCTGCTGCGCCGCATTGATGGAGTAGATGTCGGCAGTCGTTCCCGGCCGCACCAGGCTCGAGGAACTGCGCGAAGTGACGTTCGCAATCGTCTTGAGGGCGATCCGCATGTTTAAAGTGAGCGTCTGCTGCGCGTCGGCAAGAACTGCGACTCCCGCATACGACAAGGCGTCGTAACCGCTCTTTTCGAGCGAGATCGTATACTCGTCGGGCGCGAGTGAGACAAACGCAAAATGTCCGCGAGCATCGGTCATGGTGCTTGCAGTTTGCGAAGGGCTCGTTACCGTAACCTTGACGCCGGCAATCGGCGTCGTCGTCCCGAGGACGGTAACGATGCCGCTGATCCCGCCGGTCGTGCCGGCTTGCGCCGGAAAATCCATCATCGCGGCCAAAAGCAAAAGAGTTATGATAATATAGCGTGTCATCCACACACCTCCAGCGGTTTATCGGGGGGTAAATCGTGCGCCGCAAGAAAGGCGCGATAGGCGGTCATCGCCGTTTCAAACTGCGCGTGAATCGCAGCGGCTTCGCGCTCGTGCGGCGGCAACGGCGGTCCTTGCGAGAGCGCAACGACGCCCTGCAAAATGGTCAGGCGTTCGCGCAACCGGTCCGGCATTAGCTGGTCGTCTTCGGAGTTGACCACTCCCGAGGTGAACATCGAATAGAGCGCAGCATCGCGATAGGGCAGTCCGTCCATTCGATTCAACGCGGTATCGATCGCACTCAACTCGTCGTCCAAGGCCTTTACGAACTGATAGCGCGCGAGGTATTGCGCTTGTGTCCAGCCTGCCCGCGGATCGGGCCGCACCTCGAGCGGCTCTTCGACCCTAGTTGCACCCACTTGCAACGCGACGGTGTAGCGCCCCGGCACGACCGTCGGCCCATCGCCGCCGCGATTCCACGCGCGCGCTCGCTGCCACGGCACGGGCGCCGTCTCGGTTAAGTCCCACGAGGTGCGCTGCACGCCGGCATCGCCGGATCCCTCGAAGCATCGAACGCGCCGGCCGTTTGCGTCGAAAACCTCGATCCGCGCCGTGGCCGTGGCTGGAAGATAGTACGTGACGGCGGCACCTTCCAAAGGATCCTCGCCCGAATACATTCCCGCCGCCACGCAACATTCGTCGGGATGCGTTCCATAGTACGACGTCCACCAGCGATACCACGTGTATGCTGTTTGCAGTGGAAAGAGCGCGGGCGAAGCGGCAGCAACCGCCTTATGCAGAGCCGCGATCGCGCCGACGTCGTCGAGGATCCAGAAGCCGCGTCCGTGCGTGGCAACGACCAAGTCGCGGCGCTGCGGTTGAACGCGTATGTCGTGGACCGCGACCGAGGGCATATTCAAGCGCAGGCTCTGCCAATGAGCGCCACGGTCGAGTGTGAACCAGACGCCCTGCTCGAGTCCGGCGTAAAGCACGTCGGGGTTCCCTGGGTCTTCGCGCACCACGTGCACGTATTGATCGTTCGGCA
>JBPYDW010000245.1:0-2356 GCA_051986335.1 Vulcanimicrobiaceae bacterium
GCTGCGCTGCGCCGATTCGTGCGGCGCGTCGGGCCGGATCGGCTGGAGCGTCAGTTTGCGCTGCGACACGCCGACATCAAAGGCAGCGGATTGCCGAAGCGTGACGGCAGCAACGAACGCTTCGAAGCGCGCGTGTGGGCCGAGGTGGCGCGCAAGCCGGCCTTTTCAATTGCCGGCCTAGCAATCGGCGGCGACGACGTGGTCGCTGCGATGGTGCGGCGCGGTCTCGCGCCGCCCGGATTCCGCGGCGATGCGCGCGTCGGTGCGGCATTGCAGGCGCTTTTCGAGCAGGTCACCGACGAGCCCGAGCGTAACGACCGCAACTCTCTTCTTGAATTGCTCGAGCGATATCTCGATGCCCACGCGGACGCGGGCGCGTGATATTTCGGAGATAGACTCTGGCGCGAACCATTGCGATCGTCAACCAGAAGGGCGGCGTCGGCAAAAGCACAACGGCCGTCAATCTCGGTGCGGCTTTAGGTGTACTCGGACGCCGCGTCTTGGTGATCGACGCGGATCCGCAGGGCAACACGACGACCGGCTTCGGCATCGAAAAACCGCGGATCGAGCGCGATGTTTACGACGTGCTGCTGCAACAGATCGCGCTTGAAAACGTGGTGCTACCAACCGAGATCGACGGCGTCTTCGTTGCCCCCGCGACCATCAACTTGGCCGGCGCCGAGATCGAGCTCGTCTCGGCGCTCTCGCGCGAAACACGCTTGCGGGCAGCGGTGCGCCCAGCGGCACACGCCTACGATTTCGTGCTGATCGACTGCCCGCCGTCGTTGGGATTGCTCACGGTCAATGCGCTCACGGCGGCCGAAGAGCTGCTCATTCCGGTGCAAGCCGAATATTATGCGCTCGAAGGACTCTCGCAATTGACGTCGGTCGTGCGCCGCGTTCGCGAGGCGCTCAACCCTACGCTGCACGTGAGCGGCGTGCTGGTCACGATGTTCGACGGACGCACGCGCCTAGCGAGCGAGGTACTTGACGAACTGGAGCGGTTTTTTCCGCAACAGATGTTCCGGACGCAGATTCCGCGCAACGTGCGGCTATCGGAAGCGCCATCGTACGGAAAACCGGTCATCTTGTTCGACGTGAAGAGCCGCGGTGCGCAAGCGTACATGTCGCTGGCCAGAGAGATGCTCGAGCCGGCGGAAGTGTCGGCAAGCTGATGGCGCATCCGGTGAAACGCGGCCTCGGCCGGGGACTCGGCGCGCTGCTGGGTGGCGAAAGCGTTCCCACCTCGCCGTCATCCAACGATTCGCTACGCGACATTCCGGTTGCACAGATCAAGCCGAATCCGTTTCAACCGCGCAAGGTTTTCGATGAAAGCGCGCATGAGGAGCTGAAGACGTCGATCGCCGAGTATGGCGTGCTGGTACCGATCATCGTGCGCCAGCGCGGCGACGGATACGAGCTGATCGCCGGCGAGCGTCGCTGGCGGGCATGCGCGGCACTGCAACGTGCAACGATTCCCGGGATCGTGCGGCAGAGCGACGATCGCGAGACGCTCGAAGTCGCGATGATCGAAAACCTTCAGCGAGAGAACCTCAATCCGCTGGAAGAGGCGGCCGGCTACGCAAATTTGCTCGATGAGTACTCCTTTACGCAAGATCAACTCGCACAGCGGCTGGGCAAGAGCCGCCCGGCGGTCGCCAACGCGTTGCGCTTGCTGGCCCTCCCGGATTCGATCAAGACGATGTTGGTCGACGGCCGGCTGACGGCCGGACATGCTCGCGCCTTGCTTACTGCGCCGGAAAGCGAGCGGGTTCGCCTGGCGGATCGCGCCGTTGCCGACGGGATGTCGGTGCGGGTACTCGAGCGGGTCGCCGGTTCCGCGTCGGTCGCCGCTCCGCTGCCCAAGAACGGCATCGCCCAGAGTCCGCTCACTGCCGACGAGCACGTCTTCGAGCAGCGCCTGCGCGCGAAGTTCGGGGCCCACGTGGCGCTGCGCCGCAGCGGCAAGGGCGGAAAGATCGAAATCCGTTTCATTAACGAAGAGGATCTACTGCGTATCGCCGACCTGCTCATCGGCGAGGAATAACGAGTGTTCGTCCGGTTTTCGCGCGTCATTGCGCTTGCAATGGCCGGTGTCGTTTGCTTCGGCGTCATCGTGCCGCTCGCGCTCCGGCGGCACGACACGGCGTTGGCCTACGGCATCGGCGCGCTGTTCCTGGTCTATGCTGTCGTAAATGTGGTGCTGTGGCTGCGCTACCAACGATGACACGCGCGCAGCGCCGCGCGCTGTTGCACGGCGTTTATTGCATCGTCAACGAGGGTGCCGATTGCGTGCGGATCGCGCAAGCTGCGCTCGCCGCCGGCGTTCGCATCGTACAATACCGCGCCAAGGCGG
>JBPYDW010000246.1:0-8180 GCA_051986335.1 Vulcanimicrobiaceae bacterium
CGACGCGTACGGCGTCAGCGGTCCAACCGCCACGACGCGAGCGTCGCGAAGCGCCGGCAGCAGGCGGACGATCAACTCCAAGTTCTTGCGCGGTTCAACCGTACCGACGACCAGGATCGTGCGCCCGTCCCCGCTTCGCCGCCCAAGGCGTATGAAGTCGTCGGCGACGCCGGGGTAGACAACGCTAATGCGCCCGGCATCCAACGCCGCACGCGATTGCAGCAACTCGTCGCGCGAAAAGCTCGAGTCGACCGCGATCGCATCGGCACGCGCGTAGCGCCGCAGCATGACGTTACCGAAATAGTAACGCGCGTACCAGCGCGCGTGGCGCTGAACGCGCAGCCAGGCGACGTCGTGTACGGTAACCACGACCGGCAGCGCGGTGCGAGCCGGCATGGTTCCCGACGCGCAGTGCAACACGTCGGCGCCGCTGGTTTGCAACCGGCGCGAGAGCAGCACTTGATCCCAGTACAAACGGCGATCGAATCGCCAGGGGTCTAAAGAGGGTTGCGCTAACTCGACGACCTCGATTCCGTGCGCTCGCAGCGCGCGCGCCAGGCCGAGCGCATACTCGCCGATTCCGGTCGCGGTGCCGACGGCAAGTTGTGCGTCGAGCGCAACCTTCAACGCAAGGCGCGCTCGAGATCGAGGAGCAAGCTCGCGTTGGGGTCGAGCGAACGCGCTCGCGTTTCCGCTTGCTGCGCCGTTGCCCGGTCGCCCTGGCGCAGTGCCGCCAGCCCTAAACCGGCGTAGGCTTGCGCACTCGTCGGATCCACGTCGACGCCGCGCTGAAAGTAGCGTCGCGCCGTCGGATCGTCGCTCATGTTGAGTGCTTGCGTCCCGGCAGCGAGCAGATAGCGCTCGGAGAGCGGCGCGAGGTCGATGGCGTGCCGATACTCGCGCATGCCGGTGCGCAGCAGCTCCGCTCGCGAGCCCGGCTGCCGTTCGGCCTGGGCGGTGGCCAACTGACCGAGCCGCCAATACGCCTGGGCAACCGCATCGGGATGCGTCGTCAGCGCCTCCAAGCGGACGCGAAAAAGGTCCTCCAGGGCGAATGCTGCCGCCGGATCGGTGCGCGCGATTCGATCGACCTCACGTTGCACGGCATCGACGTCCGGCGCGACGAAGAAATACTCGATCGCAAGCGCGTGTTCGCCGCGCGCCTGAGCGATTCGCGCCAGCCACTCGTCTCGCGCGGGCGAGGCGGGAAGTTGCAGCGCGTGACGCTCGGCCGCATCGAGGTCGTCGCGCTCGAAGGCATTGCGCGCCAGCATCGATTCGACGAACGGCGCCGGTGCGATGCGCTCGAGCACCTCGTAAACGCTGCGGCCCCATTGCGCCGGCAGGTGCGCCGGCAGGGATCCAGCCGTGCTGGCCCCGGACAACAGCGCCGCCGATGCGAACTGCACGCAGGCAAAGATCGCCAGCAACGCCGCAACCACGGTTGCTAGAACCGCGTACATGAAACCGAGGGACCGGGTTTGCGTCAGAACTTTACCGTGAAGTTCAGGTCGGCGCGCGTTTCGGAATAGGCTGGATTATTCGGATTGAGATTGTCCTGATAACGCGCCTGCTGGGCCGACAGCGTGATCGCCGACGACGTCCGCGGAATCGCGAAGGTTACGTTTCCGAGGTATAGATACTGGCTCGTGTCGAGCGACGGCTGGAATCCCGCATTGAAGTTGCCGGTGTAGCGCTGCGTGCCGTAACCCATGCCGACGGTCAAGTTTCGAGCGACGGGTACCGCAAGGCCGGCATTGACGCCGCGCGTGGTGACGTCGTTGAACGACTGCGACAACGCGGCGGCGCTACCGCCGGGCAGCGACGAGATCGCGCTTTGCCCGAGTGCCGCGCCCTGCGTGTTGGCAACGTACGGGAAGGACGACTGACCGGTGGTGAACCGCTCGTAGTTGCTGCCGATACTCAGATCGATGCGCGAGTTGCCGATGCGCGGGCTGATCGTCGTGCCGGTCATCAGTTGGTCTTCATGCGCCCGCATGCCGTCGAATTGCGCGCGCTCCAACTGGCCCGAGATCGCGAAGGAGCCAACGCGCAACGGCGTGCTGACTGCGGTCATCGAATCCTGCAAGCGCGACGCGAACGCCGGCGGCGTTCCGTCAAACGCCGCGTCGCCCGAACCCTCGGTGAAGACCGGCGCCTGCATCGAGGGCATCGCTAACGCCAGCGAAAGCCCGGGCGAAGGACGCTCGTCGGGCGCGGGTGCGCTGTCGAAACCGGAGGGTTGCAGCGCCGGCGCCGGCGCGGACGCACTATAGCGCGCGACGGCATCGTTTAAATCAAAGACGCGGTTGAAGGCCAACCGGATCGTCGGAATTTTTGGAAGCGCGACGGTCGCTCGCGGCAACGTCGGCGCGCGCAGCACCGGAACGAGCACATCGACGGCCGCGCTGTGGAACGACAGGCCGTGCATCGTTTCGCTTTCCAGCGAGGCACCGGCCATTCGCTCGGCATCGCCCGGAACGCGATCGAAGGTTTGCACTGCGTACGCCGCACGCAAATCCAGCGGCGCTGCAAACGCTACTGCCGCCGGTGAGCGAAGATTCGCGTATGCTACGTTGCACAGCGATGCACACAGCACCACCAACATGGCCGCAGCAACGAAGCGACGCATCATCCCTCCAAGGTTATACCCGGAAACTTAGGACTGGCCTGGAGCCCCAGGCTCCACTATAGTTTTCGTCCCTTCCTTCCGGGCCCAACAGTTACGACGTCCCGGGCGGCCGTTCCCGGGCCAGGTACTCCCGGCCGATCAATACTGCTGCATAGTCGTCGATCGGCCGGGGCGGCACTTGCATGCCCAACGGGACGAAGCGACGCCAGCCGCGTGGCGGATTCTCCCTAAAATAGAGCGCTCGAGCGCGCAACGTTGTGCCACGCTCGTCGATGGGCACGATCGGCACCCCCAGCTCGGCAATCGTCGAACGCACCCGTTCCGCGTTGGTTCCCTGGCCAAGGGCGATTGTAACGATTTGGTGAGCGGCACAGAGCTCGCGCACTAAGCCGGGCAACCGGTCGGCGTCTACGATGCCCTGCGTTGTGACGCTCCCCGAGGAGGCGACCACCGCGTAGCCCACCTTGCGGGTGCCCGGATCGATCGCCAGGATCACACCGGTCATTGCACCGCGGAAAGCGTTACAAAAATCGGAATTCGGTCGGTGTTCACCGCGGTGTGCGTGTAGATGTCGGTGGCTGCGTAAGCGGTCATGCGATAGACGCCGGAGCCGGTGGTGAGCATTCTATTCATTTCGTTCGGGCCAGGCAAGAACTGCGTCGGCCACGGCGTCCCCAGGAAATACGACGGAAATCCCTTCTGGAACTGAAGTGCTTGTCCAACCTGTTTTTGCAGCGCATCGACCGCTAGTTCAAAGTTCACGTCCTTGCCGGCCAAGATGTCGATCGAGCCAACCTCCTGGGAAGCCTGAACGAAACGAATGTCGGGGAAGAAGCGAATCGTGAAGTGGATCGGATCGCCGCGAAACAGATTCTGCGAGGCAACCGCAACGACGAAAAGGTCCGATTCGGCGTTTCGTTGGGCGATTTCGGGCTGATTGGCAGTGTCGCGCAAGCTCTGCTCCACGTTGGAAGGCGCCGCAAACTCTTTGAGCGGCGGCACGTAGAGCCGATTCGCATTGTTGACCGTGATCGTATAGTAATCGTGGATTATTTTGTAGCGCAGATCGGCATCGCTGCCTCGCGGAAAGACGGCGATCCTTCCGGGAACGATCATGCCGTTGAGTGGGATCACGACCATTTCGTTATTGACCTTGTTCTCCAGTGACTGCTCGCGCGTTTGCAGCGCCTGAATCTGGTCGTTGATCGAGTAAAGACGAAAGAAGGCCGTCTTGACCTCGTTGGATGCAAAGATCGCTCCGAGGGTGACGGCCAGCGCGATGAGTACGCCGGTGCCGATGGCGACGATGGTCGACGTGTAGCGCGGCCGGATGCCGAAAAGGGTCAGGCGCTTGCGCCCCACCTCGTGGCCGACGCGATCGCCGATGTACGCAATCGCACCGGCAAGAGCGGCGATGAATATCACCAGGGCAATCCCGCGCAGGGTATCGATCATGTCGCCGCCGCGCGGCCCAGCCGCGTCGCACCGATTGCGGTGAACAGCAGGTTCGGTACCCACGCCCACAGCACGGCGATCGGAAGCATCGCTTCGGCCAGATACGAACAGACCGTCAACACGATGTAGTAGATGAAAACGATGAGGACCGCCAAGCCAAAACCAATGCTGGTGCTGCCGCCGCCGCGCGTGGAACGCAAGCCGAACGGCACCGCGATCAGCACGAACACGAAGCACGCAAACGGCAGTGCCAACTTTTGCCAATACGCGGTAACGTACTTGGCATACTCGTCGCCGGTGAGCTGACCGGAACGCACTATTTCGGCAATTTGGGCGCGGCTCATTTGCTGCGGATCGTTATGTGTGATTCGCTTGGCAATACTCGCCGGGTTCTCACCGAGCTCGACTTCCATGACCGGCTGGTTCGGCGCGGACGTCACATCTCCGGTAGGGTCGAACAGATACACCGACGCGTTGAATAATTTCCAACGATCGGCCGAGAACTGCGCGCGATCGGCAAAAACGACTTTCGTCGGTTGGTTTTGTGCGTCGTACTGAATGAGTGAAACGTGCAGCAGCTCTTGCGCGTGGATGTCCTGAGCAGTAGCGATCGTCACCTGGCGCCCGCCGCCGGGCAGCGGCGCTTGGACGGTCAGATCGCGGTTGAAGGCGCTCGCGCTATTGATGACGGTGTCTTCGATCAGCGCGACCCGATCGTTGGCGTATGGTGCCAATACCTCCTGAATGGCGAGGACGACGAACGACATCAGGAACCCGGCGACCAGCAGCGGCGCGACGATTCGCCAGAAGTTTACGCCGCTGGCTTTGAGCGCCGTGATCTCGCTCTCGCCGGAGAGCCGTTGCATCGCTAGTAGCGTACCGAGCAACAGGGCCATAGGAATAACCAGCACGACGATTCCGGGCAGACTCCACAAGAACACTTCGACCGCCGCCCACAATGGGGCGTGCTCGTCGCTGACGAGCCGGCCGATCGCCAGAATCTGGGTGGCGGCGAAGATCATCGTGAAGGCCGCAAGCCCAAACGAGAATGGGCCCAAGAGTTCCCTGAGCATATAGCGATCGAGAATCGGCAGCGGCAATCGCATCAATGGCCGCACTGTAGTGGACTGCAACGCTACAGCCGGAAGCTCTCGCCCAGGTAGAACTTGCGCGCGATGGGTGAATCGAGCACCTCCTGAGCCGTTCCCGAGACTTCGATTCGTCCGTCGTTCAAGATGTAGGCGCGGTCCACAATTGCCAGCGTCTCGCGAACTTGATGGTCGGTTATGAGGATTCCCAAACCGCGATCGCGCAGTTGTTTGATCATCTCCTGAATGTCGTTTACCGCGATCGGGTCGATTCCGGTGAACGGCTCGTCGAGCAGCAGAAACGCGGGATCGGTCGCCAGCGCGCGGGCGATCTCCACGCGGCGGCGTTCGCCGCCGGAGAGACTGTCGGCACGCGCGTTCTCGAAGGCGCGTAACCCGAACTCCTCGAGCAGCGGCCCAAGCCGGTGCTCCTGCTCGGCGCGCGGCACGCCGTTTTGCTCCCAGATAAGGCGGATGTTATCGCCCACCGAGAGCTTACGGAAAATTGAGTTCTCTTGGGCGAGGTAGCCAATGCCGCTGCGCGCTCGCTTGTACATCGGCGCCGAAGTCAGGTCGATCTCTTGCCCGCGATCGAGGATCACGGTGCCGCCGTCCGGCTTTACCAGGCCAACGACCATGTAGAACGTGGTCGTTTTGCCGGCACCGTTCGGGCCGAGCAACCCGACGATCTCGCCGGTGTGGACCTCCGCGCTCACGCCGTTAACCACGGCCCGCTCGCCGTAGCGCTTGACCAATCCGCGCAGCTTGATTGTCTCTCGTTGATCGCTCATCGGATCCGTATGTTCGTCAAAGTAACATCCGAGTCGAAGTGATTGCCTGTGAGGCGCATGCCGTTGGGGCCGGTCACCACCACGTCGCCGTCACCGTGCAGGGTATCGTCAGCTTGCCTATACACGAGTTCGCGGCAGGTCAACGTGTGCCCGCCGGAGACGGCGTGGACGCCGCCCAGCATCGTGATCGTCTTGTGGGGATTGCTCTGGTCGAGCAGCGCAATCGGCGACCTAGCGGTGAGCGCCTTGCCGTTCTTGTCGTAAAACGCGGCGGTTGTGTCCTGCAGCGTCGCTTCGGTGATGCCGCTGGTGATACGTGCCGTCCCACGAATCGCGGTGAGCCGATAGCGCAAGCGATTGTTGCGTTGCAGGGTAAAGACGAGCGGGTGTCTGGGCGTACCGCCCAGCGATGTCACGTTCACCGGCGGCAGTGTAGCGCTGGCGGCAGCGGTCGACGAAGGCGTCGGCCCGGCAGTGCCCGGCGGAGGCTGAGGATTGCACGCGGTCAGCATCGCCACCACGGTGAGCGCGCCGATTCGTACGTTCACCCTTCTTCCTCCATGAGTCCGTTGCTCGCTAGCGCCAAGGCCAGCGCCATCGTCGGCAGCCACAGTCCAAAGATGACCACGCTGACCGTGTCGATCAGGCCTTGCACCCAGGTGCCGACGAGGCCCGCCGCAACCGCTAACGCTAACCGCGCATTCACGGGATCGGCCGTTTTCAGCCGCTCGCGAAGCCCAAACGCAAAACGCCACCACACCCATATAAGGGCCAAAACGCCGACAAGGCCCATCTCGGCGAAGATCGTGAGCAGGACGCTGTGGGCGTGGAACGCTGTCGGATCCCCATCGGGTAATCGCACGATGGCGTAGGCCGGCGCAAAGTTGAAAACGCCGACTCCCGTCAGCGGAAAGCGTTGGATGATCTCGATTGCCGACTGCCAGATCGACAACCGCGTGTAGTTTTCGCTCGGATTGTGATGCGCGTTGAAGACGACCAGCACCGCGGCGATTCCCGCCAGGACCGGCACGAACGCGTACCGTCCCGCCGTTCGCCGCGTCGCATATAAGTAGAATGCGACCGCGGCGGCCATTCCCATCCAGCCGGCACGCGAAAACGTCAGAACGAAGGCGAGGAGACCGACTGCTATTCCGCACCACGCTACGATTCGCAGCGCGGCGCTCGACGTCGCGCGCGCAACCGCGTATGCCGTCGGCAGGTAGACGATCAGGTAGCCCGCCAGTTCGCCGGGCAGAATGAAGGTGCCGATAGCGCGGCCATGCCCGATCGTGTACTCGCTCCCCGGGACGCGAAAGATCACCATCGCGACCGATGCCGCGGCGGCAACGGCACCGCTGAGCAGAAACGACCAGAAGATCGCCGCCGCAACGTTGCGATCGCGATAGAACCGCAACTCGGCTAAATGCCAAACGATGCCCAGGCAAAAGATCCCGATGAACAGCAATCCGCCGCGTGGATTGAACCCCAACGCGGCCGAGAGAATGCCGGCCCCAAGCCAGACGAGCAGCGGCACCAGTGTCGGCGGCAGTTCGCGCGGAGGCTCCAGCAGATTGATCGCCGTGATCAGCGCAACCACCGCCATCGCGCCGATCAGCGTCCAGGCGAGCGCATTTGGAACGAGCGAAACGCCTGGAACGGTGACCGCCGTCAGGGTTATAAACGCTGGGAAGAGCGGCACGCACGAGTAGGTGAGCGCGAACAATGCCGGCATCAGGCGTCTCATGCGGCTAACTCGGCCAAACAGCGCGCTATCGCGCGGGCGCCGCCGGCAGGACCCATCCGCTCGCGACCGATCGCGCCCATTTGCGCGCGACGCGCGTCGTCCTCGAGCAGGGCCGCGATTTCGCTCGCGGCGCTCGCCGGATCTCCGGAAACAATGGCCAGCGCACCGCCCAACAACCCGCGCTGCCGTTTGCGATACCACGCCGTTCTCCGCGTCGCGTGCAAATCGAGAGCAACCACCGGCAGACCGGCGGCAGCAGCGGCTTCATTTGCGGTGCCCGCCTGACCGATCACCAGTGCGGTGCGCGAGAGCAGCGGACCGATTTCGCCGCGCCACGCACGCACGGCGACGCGTCCGTCACGCTGCAGAACGAATGGGATACGCTCGCTGCCTTCGCGCACGCTCTTCCAGCCGTCACGCTCGAAGATCTCCACGAAACGCTCGGCGTCCAGACCGGGCGCAATCGAGAT
>JBPYDW010000247.1:0-3459 GCA_051986335.1 Vulcanimicrobiaceae bacterium
AGCCGCCGAGGCCGGTCTGCGGGCCGGGCGGCAGATGATAATTTGCGGGATTGATGTGACCGATCCCGATGACGATAAAGAACAGAACCACGGCGATCTTGATCGCGACGATGACCGCGTTGACGGCGCTCGACTCTCTCGTTCCGCGGACGAGCAGTACGCTAATCAATAGGATGATAGCGGCCGCAGGCAAATTGGCGATGCCGGGCGTCGGGTCCCAATGGCTATGCTGCCAAGCTTGCGGGATGTTCCAACCGAACAGCGTTTGAATGATGAACGTGAAATTTCCCGCCCAGCCGACGCTGACCGTTGCAGCCCCCAGCGCGTATTCGAGCACGAGCGCCCAACCGACGATCCACGCGAGCAATTCGCCCAATGTGGCGTACGTGTACGTGTACGCGCTGCCTGAAATTGGGATCTTGCTCGAGACCTCCGCATAACAGAGCGCTGCAAGGGCACTTACGATGCCGGCGATGATAAATGAGATCGTGAGCGACGGACCTGCGCGCGTCGCCGAAGCGACGCCGGTCAACACGAAGATGCCGGTCCCGATAATGCAGCCGATACCCATCGCCGTCAGCGACCAGGCTCCGAGCGAACGCCGCAGTCCGCGCTTTTCGTCGGATCCCTCCGCGAGGATCGTCGCGAGCGGCTTGACGCGCCTCACCGTGGCGACGCCGATGCCAAATCGTTGACGATCAAATTCGTGCCGTCTCCACGGCATACATTATGGCAACGCGTACACACGTTGTGTCAAGCGCTCGAACGGCGTGGCCGGCCCAGCCCATGCGCTACCGGTGCGTGCGTAACTCCGAAAAAACGCGCGCCGGCTAGCCATTGGGAGACCCCACCCGTGCCACGCACGGCGTCCGCTACGAAATGCAACGAAACGCACGAATTAACCATACGGGAAACGTAAAATCGCCGCTGAGTGTACTTTTTCGCCGTGCGAACCCCGAGAAATTGCGCGCGCGGGTGGGCTCGCGGGGAACCACCCCGGCGCCGCGCCTGAAACACGAACCGAGGGTTGATTGAAATACGCGGGTGCGCGCGCTACGCTTGGCGTGTCGCCCTAGCGTCCGGGACGAGTACAGGAGGAAGCCTTGAAGATCGTCGTCATTGGTGGCACCGGACTGATCGGCTCCAAGACGGTCAGTATTCTACGTCAGAGCGACCATGAGGTTTTCGCCGCGGCGCCCAATACCGGCGTCAACACGATTACCGGCGAAGGGCTCAACCAGGCCGTTGCCGGCGCACAGGTAGTGATCGACCTCGCCAATTCGCCAACATTTGAAGACAAGGCGGCGCTGGATTTCTTCGAAACGTCTGGCCGAAATCTGCTCGCGGCGGAGGCTGCGGCAGGCGTCCGGCAGCATGTCGCACTATCGATCGTCGGCATCGACCGGAATCCTGAAATCGGCTATTTCCGCGCTAAGATCGCGCAAGAAAAGCTGATCGAGGCCTCGGGCATTCCCTACACGATCGTCCGCTCGACCCAGTTTTTGGAGTTCCTCCGCGGCATCGCGGATTCAAGCGCGGACGGCATGACAATCACCGTTTCGCCCGGGTTGTTTCAGCCCATCGCGGCGGACGACGTTGCGGCCTTCATCGCGGATGCGGCGGTCGCGGGGCCACGAAATGACATAATAGAAATCGCGGGCCCGGAGCAAGCGCCGTTCAACGAATTCATCGCCCGCTATCTGAAGGCGGTCGGTGACCAACGTAAAGTCGTAAGTGATCCCGATGCCCGATACTACGGTGGCCGAGTCGAAGAGTATTCTCTCGTGCCGTTGGGTGAAGCGCGTCTCGGTCACATCGCTTTCGATGAGTGGCTCAACCGCTCACGTGCAACGGCCTGATTCCGCATCTGGTATTATGCGCAGTCAGGTCCGACGACGGATCAGTGACCACGTACGCGGCGGGACAAAGCTTCTCCGAACTTCCCGGTCAACGCCACTTGATCAGCGCCAACGCAAGCGAAACGAAGCCGGCCAAGCTTCTGCAGTGTTCGTGGTCGATACAAACGAGACCGAACTGACGACCCCATTGAGTAATTAAAGGAGAGGTACAATACCATGAGCGATCGTCCAAATATTGTCTTAGTGCACGGTGCATGGGCAGACGGTTCTAGCTGGAGCGCCGTTATCGAACGGCTGCAGGCTAAGAATTATAAGGTCACGGCACCACAGTTCCAATTGAATTTGCTGGCGAACGACGTCGCGCGACTGCGCGAGGTGTTAGCCCGTCAGACCGGCCCTACGATCGTAGCCGCGCACTCGTACGGCGGCCAAATCATGACAGCGCTCGGAACCGACGCGCCGAACGTCGTGGGCCTTGTGTACGTCGCCGGATTCGGGCTCGATCAGGGCGAGTCGATCGGAGCGCTGCTCTCAAGCGCGCCAACAACGCCTGCCCTCGCGCACTTAGACGTCGACAAGCAAGGCTTTGCGTGGCTGCCGGAAGAGGACTTCGTTAAGCATTTTGCGGGCGACCTCGATCCGGTGACGGCAAAAGTAATGTGCGCTGTTCAGCAGCCGCTTTCCACGGGAACCCTTACCGACGTGATGTCGGTTCCAGCCTGGAAGGCGATACCCTCGTGGTTCTTGGTTGCGCAGAACGATCACGTCATTCCCCCGGACGCGGAGCGCCTATTCGCGAAACGCATGCGTGCAAAGACCATCGAACTACCCTCGGGCCACGTCGCGATGGTCTCGCACCCGGACGACGTCTGTAAGCTCATCGAAACCGCGGCAAGTACCGTGCCGGTGGCAACGTAACTATAGCCACGCGTGTCCGAAAAACTTACTCTCTAGCGAGCTCCATGAATTTGTAAACCACTAACGTCAATACTGAAAGGATCGAGTGATGCACCTCGTAACGACGAACGACGGAGTAGAGTCGGCCGAGTTCCATCACCGAGTTGCTGAAGGCAGGAATGTAAATGATTAACACGCAGACGATTGCAAAAATCAACGTACCGACGACGGCCCTTACCGATCAGGCGGTTCAATACGCACGCCACAACTGCGAGCCCTATTTGTTCAACCACGTTATGCGATCGTGGCTCTTCGCGGTCCGGCTTGGTGAGTTGCAGCAGATTCGGCATGATGCTGAAGTCGTGGCGATCGGAACACTTCTGCATGACATCACGCTCAACGAGCGCTTCGCCGGCCCGCGCCGATTCGAAGTTGAGGCAGCGGATCTGGCGCGCGACTTCGCTCGAAACGCTGGCCTCGATGACCGTAGATCTCAGCTAATCTGGGATAGCGTCGCCCTGAACTCGACGCCGTCGATTGCACTCTACAAGGAACCGGAAGTGTCGCTTTGCACGGCGGGAATCGCCCTCGACATTCTCGGACTGAACCGCGAGCAAATCCCGACTGATGAAGTCAATGAGATTATCGCGGAGTTTCCTCGTCTTGAAATGAAGCGCGAGCTGACCGAACGCTTTTGTATCAT
>JBPYDW010000248.1:0-3178 GCA_051986335.1 Vulcanimicrobiaceae bacterium
GGTGCAACCGCAGTGAATCTGCGCGCCGGCGATCCGCCTTTTGAGATTATCTTTCCGATCCTCATGGGCGTCTGGATCTGGGCGCCGCTGTACCTGACCAACGAGCGCGTGCGGGCCATCTTGCCGCTGCAGCGCTAGTCCTGACCACCAAAACTCTTAAGGAGACCGTACATGTCAACGACCGCAAACCAGAACACCGCCGCGATCACGACGCAGCTACAGCCGTACATCTTTTTTTACGGCCGCGCCGAGGAAGCGCTGGCGTTCTACAAGAGCATCTTCGGCGGTGCGTACGAGATCGCGCGCAACTCCGACTTAGGGATGAGCGACCACGTGAGTCCCGACTTCAAAGATAAGGTCGGCCATGCGACGTTTAAGTCGCCGGCCATTTCGTTCATGGCTGCCGACGGCCGCGAAGCAAAAGCGATCGACCCGGATGCCGGCAATATCTCGCTCGCGCTTAGCCTAACGGATCGCGCCGAGGGCGGGCGCATCTTCGACGCGCTGGCAAAAGGCGGCAACGTGATGCAGCCGTTTGGCGACGCCTCTTGGGGCGGCCAATTCGGCGCCCTGACCGATCGCTTCGGCACCGAATGGCTCATCACCGCACCATAGTTTCGCCACATAACAACTGAGGCTTGAATAAGATGAAGTCGCTTACGCTTGAATATCCGCAACAACTGGCCGCACTGCAGGCGCAGGCGCGGTCGGCATTCGACCGCGGCGCCGATCAGGTCGTAATCGATTTGAGCCGTCTGTCGAGCCTCGAAACCAATGACGTGCGCAGCCTCATCACGCTCTTGCGCCGCACCCGCCGCCCCGGCACCGACGTCGCGCTACGCGTTACGCAGCCGGCGGTGATGCACTCGCTGAAAACGATGGCGCTCGATCGCGTCTTTCCAATCGACGAGGCGGCGTAACCGCCGCCTCCCTTTCTTTACGAACGTCACGAAGCGATGACGGTGGGCGGTTTGCTCACCGTCATTGCTACTTGTGAGCGCAGTCGTTCCAAGGTCGGATCGTCGAAGAGCCGGCGACCGAAGTCGTCCTCGAGCAGGCGCAGTAGGGCTTCGCGCGCGTCGAATCGTTGAATGGTCATGCGACCGGTGGTATGCGGAAGCCAGCAGAGCGCCAAGAAGAGATGCAGGTAGAGGTCTTCCCACGCTTGGGTACTGTGCGACAACAGTGCGACTTCGTACATATGCTGCAGCTTCAGCGCGGTCTCGCCTTCGAGACCAGCGGCGATCAGGTCAGATTTGAAGTGGGTGAGTGCGTCGTTCATTGTGTCGTTGTTTGCCTCGAGCGTGGAAAAGCGAAAACGATGGGGAGAACGAGAGCGGCCAGCAGCGCGACTGCCAGCATGGTGTCGGCAAATCCAAGGGTGCTACTTTGTTGTACTACCAGGTTCGCCAATTGTGTCAGTGCTTCACGCGTCGGCTGCAGTCCAATCGCATCGGCGCGATGGAGTGTGACGTCCGAGCTGAGTACGCTTGAGTGAAAGGCCATGCGCCGGTCGAAGAAGGCGATGCTCGCCGCGCTAGCAATCGAGCCGCCCAGCTGCACGCAAAGCGTGATGATCGGTGAGATGCGACCGTTCAGCGCGGCCGGCGTGGTGCTAAGGACCCCGACGATCAGCGGCACGAGGATGAGCGATTGGCCGATGCCGGAGACGAGCAGCGCCAGCGCCAGCGTTGCAAATGGCGTTTCCGAAGTCATGTGCGTTCCGAACCAGTACAGCGAGCAAGCGGTCAAAAAGAAGCCGCTTCCAAGGAAATAACGAACGTCGGCCCCGCGTTCGGACAAAGTTGCGAACACCGGCGTGAGAAAAACGACCGGTACGGCGCGGGTCATCAGCAGCAGGCCGCTGCCAAAGGCGGTGTAGCCCAGGATCGACGAGGCGTAGAGCGGCGTGAGGATAGCCGGCGCAAAGATGAGCGCGCCGAAGGCCAAGCCCAGCAACGAGCCGACCGCCACGCTGCGAAAGCGCAGGACGTGCAGGTCGACGGCAGGATTGCGTGTGCCATTCCATTGCCACCAAGCAAAAACGGACAACGCCCCGGCCGCTAGGGACGCGGCCAAGAGCATGTGCGGATCGGAGAACCAATCGTTGCGCTCGCCGTTGTCGAGCAGCACTTGCAGTGAGCCCAGACCCAGCGCAAGCAGACCGACGCCGAACCAGTCGATGCTGGTGCGTTGCGGCGGCGCTGGGTTGCGCAACAGCGCGACGATAACGATGGTCGCGATCGTGCCGGGAATGATGTTGACGTCGAAGATCCACTGCCAAGAGAAGTTGTCGGTGAGATAGCCGCCGGCAAGCGGCCCGAAGGCGGGGCCGAGGATCAGCGCCATGGCGAAGAGCGCGGAGCTAATCCCGATCGCCTTGGGCGGAAACGTTTCGCGCATCACGACTTGCGACGTTGCAATCAAGCCGCCACCGAACGCGCCTTGGAGCACGCGAAAGGCAACGAGTGCGTCGAGCGAGTGGGTGGTGCTGCAGAGGAATGACGCGAGGGTGAAGCCGGCGATGCAGGTCGCGAAGTAGACCTTGCGGCCGAACATGCGCGTGAGGAACGGGTTGAGCGGAATGGCGACGACGTTGGAGATGATGTAGCCGGTGACGATCCAGATGCCCTCGTCGATGGACGCGCCGATGTTGCCTTCGATGGTCGGCAGCGCGACATTGACGATGGTGGAGTCGAGCGTTTCCAGCAGCGAGGCCAGCATGACCGCGGTGACGATGAGGACTCGGCGCAACCCGTATTCGACGACCACCTGACCCTCCTGAACAGCGTTCAGTGAACATTGTTCATTTTACATTGACAGTTCAGAAAGTCAAGCCCTATACTGGGGTCAGTGGCCAAAATTGAGAGGCGTGAGCGCGAGCGGGCCGAGTTCCGCGAGGAAGTGCTCGCGGCCGCAAAAGCGATCGTGCTGGAGGGCGGGTACGACGCGCTAACGATGCGCAAGATCGCCGACGCAATCGAGTATGCGCCGGGGACGATCTACCTTTATTTTGAGAGCCGCGACGCGATCGCGTTGGAGCTATGCGAGCAGGGATTTCAAGAGTTTCTCGCCGCGCTAGCGCCGGCGGCAGAAGTGAAAGATCCGTTCGAGAGGATCGTCGATCTCGGCCGCCGCTACGTGCGCTTTGGGATGGAGCATCCCGAGACGTACCGGC
>JBPYDW010000249.1:0-3946 GCA_051986335.1 Vulcanimicrobiaceae bacterium
ACCGGCTCCGACGGTCGCTTGCGCACGATCTTCAATCAAACCGCTACTGCAACGGGCAGGCTTTCCAGCACCAATCCGAACCTGCAAAACATTCCGGTACGGGGTGAGCTGGGACGGCGCATTCGCAAGGCGTTCGTCGCCCGCGATGCCGGCCACGTTCTCCTAGCCGTGGATTACAGTCAGATCGAATTGCGTATCATGGCTCACCTGTCCGGCGACGAAGCGATGCGCCGCGCCTTCGAAGAAGGCCAAGACATCCACGACTTTACCGCGCGTCAGATCTTCGGCGTCCCCGATGGCGAGCGCGCCGATCCCAACCAACGGCGTATCGCCAAGAGCGTGAACTTCGGCTTGCTCTACGGCATGTCGGACTTTGGCCTGGCGCAGCGTTTGGAGATCGGGCGTGCCGAGGCCAAGGAGATGACGGCGGCCTACTTCGCGCGCTTTCCCTCGGTGCGCGCTTATATCGATCGAACGCTCAAGCAGGGACGCGCCGACGGTTACGTTTCGACGATCTTTGGCCGCCGGCGCTACATGCCGGGATTGAAGTCGCCAAACTACATGTTGCGCTCGGCCGCGGAACGCGAGGCCACCAACGCTCCGTTACAAGGCAGCGCGGCCGACCTGATGAAGCTGGCGATGGTTCGGGCCGATCGCGCTTTGGCCGAGGCCGGATTGGACGATGCGATGCTGCTGCAGATTCACGACGAGCTGATCTTTGAAGTACCGCGCGCGAAACTGCACGCCGCCGCCCACATCGTGCGCGACGCGATGGAGAACGTGGCCGAATTGAGCGTTCCGCTCGAAGTGACGGTCAAGAGCGGGTCCAACTGGTATGACGTCGAGACGTTGAAGGATGTATAGCGCGCTCGCGCTGGTGCTGGCGCTGCTTTCGCCTTCTCCCGCGCCGACCAGCTCGCCCCAGCACTTGGCGAAAATCTCGGTCAGTGCACCGCGGGCGCGGCTGACGCTCCAAGTCGCAAATACCGAAGCCGAGCGCGAGCAGGGCCTGATGAACTACAGCGTCCTACCGGTTCACAGCGGTATGGTCTTCGTCTTTGCAACCGACAGCACGGTATCGTTCTGGATGAAAGATACCTTGATTCCGCTGGACATGGTATTCGTCGGTCCGGACGGGCGGGTGCGCAACGTTATGGCGCGCGTCGCGCCGGCAGATCCATCCTTGCCCGACGAACGAATTCCGCTCGAAACCGCCAACGCCAAGTATGTGATCGAACTGCCGTCGGGCGAAGCCGCGCAAGACGGCATCGTCCCCGGCGTAACCCTCTCCGAATTACTCACGTTGAATGCCGGAACTTCCTGAAGTCGAGACGATCGCGCGCGGGCTAGCGCAGCGCGTGGTCGGCAAGACGATCGCGCGGGTCAGGGTCGGCATGAAGAAAATCGCGGTAGCGCCGCCGCGGGTTCGTTTCGCTCGGGCCCTTGCCGGTGAAACAATCGTCGGCGTTTCACGCCGCGGAAAATACGTCGTATTGGAGCTCGCATCGAGCCGCAAGCTGGTGACGAGCCTACGCATGACCGGCTGCCTGGTCGTGCAGCGCCCCGGCGATGCCGCCTATCCTTATACATATGTCGCATTGCACTTTTCCGACGGGACGCGGCTCGCGTTCTCCGACGTTCGTCAGTTCGGGCGGATGCGGCTGGTCGAGCCGGACGAGCCCTGGGATGTCAAATTGGGGCCCGAACCTCTCGACGGGGCCTTTACTCCGGAGCGCTTTGCCGCTATGCTGTCGGGGCGGACGACGCCGGTAAAGGCGTTGCTCCTCGATCAGCAACGCATCGCGGGCATCGGTAACATCTATGCATGCGAGGCGCTGTGGGAGGCCCGGATCCGTCCGGACCGTCCTGCCAAGGCGCTAACCGCCCCGGCGGCTCGCCGGCTTCACCAGGCAATCGTAGACGTACTGCACCGGGCAATCGACATGCGCGGGACCAGCGTCGACGACTACGTTGACGCCGATGGACTGCAGGGCGGATACCAAAATGTTCTTAGCGTGTACGGCCGCCTCGGCGAACCGTGTCCGCGCTGCCAACGCCCGATCGTGCGAACGGTGATGGGCGGGCGGGGAACGTGGTGGTGTCGAGGATGTCAACGTTAACAACGCGGTGCGTACGAAAATTAAATTTAAGGTAGGAAAACAACATCTCTACGACACAAATCGCTCCGGCGCATACTGAAGAAGAAGATCAGCTCGCGCTAGAACAACGGCTCTACGAAGAGTCACTCAAAGTTCTCGACGAGGGTCAGGTCCTCGTCGGTGTCATCGTCCAAAAAGATAAGGACGAATTGCTCGTCGACGTCGGCGGAAAATCGGAAGGCGTTTTACCCTTCCGCGAACTTTCTCTGGCGGTCGAGCCCAAACTGCTCAAAGTCGGCGATACGCTCGAGGTGATGATTCACCGTATCGACGATATGGACGGGACGCTGTTTCTCTCCGAACGCCGGGCGCGTGCGCTCAAGACGTGGGAGAAAGTCATCGCCGCACACGACAACGACGAAGTCATCGAAGCGACCGTCACTCAAGTCGTTAAGGGCGGCGTGCTGGTCGATCTGGGCATGCGCGGCTTCGTGCCGGCATCGCAGATTCGCCGGCAGCCGGTGGGCAATCTCGACGAGCTCGTCGGGCAGCGCCTGCGCTTGAAGGTGATCGACCTCGATCACAAGCGTCACCGCGTCGTGCTCTCGCAGCGTCTGGTGCTCGAAGAGGAGCTGCAGGCCAAGAAGCAAGAGCTGCTCGACACGATGGAGATCGGGCAGATCCGCGAGGGCGTGATCGTGCGTCTCGCCGACTTCGGCGCATTCGTCGATCTCGGCGGCATCGACGGTTTGATCCACAACAGCGAGCTCTCGTACGCGCGCATTCGCCACCCATCCGAAGTGGTGAAGATCGGCGACACGGTTCAAGTCGAGATCATGAAGTTCGATCCCGAGGCCAAGAAGGTCAGCCTGTCGCTCAAGCACGCGCTGCCGGATCCGTGGGACGAGCACGCCGACAAGCTGGTTGAAGGCAGCAAGCTGGTCGCGCAGATCGTCAAGGTCACGCCGAACTACTTGCTCGTCGAGATCGTTCCGGGCGTGCTGGCAATGGTTCCTAAAGGCGAGTTCGACGCTGCGGCCCAGTACAATCCGGGTCAAGACGCGGACGTTACCCTGCTGACCATCAATCAGGCAACGCGCCGCATCACCGCGTCGATCCAGCACGTGGCCGACGTGGAGCCGGAAGAGATCGAGAAACTAACGGCCGAGGTCGACACCGAGGACGCTCCCGCTTCCGACGTTGCAACCGCTGAGCTGCCTGCCGACGAAGCTCCGTCGGCGCAGGCGCAAGGCGAGGAACCGTTGGAAATTCCCGACGACGCCTCCAACGAGGACGTGCTGCCCGAATAGAACGGTCCCGGGATTATTGCAAAGCGAGCGCGGCAACAGCCGCGCTCGTTTTCACGTTGTGAGCGCCGCCTGAGCACAAGGTTGTATAATAACCTGATGATGCGCTTTTCGCGGTTCCCCGTTCCCTGACGCTGCTGATGCGAGTAGGACTAACCGGAGGGATCGCGAGCGTGAGGCGAGCATTTGCCGCCCCGCACAGGATGTGCGCCTGTAGTCACGTGGAGCCGTCGACGTGAGGGTTGGGCTTACGGGCGGCATCGGCAGCGGGAAGAGCGAGGTTGCGAAGGCCCTCGCTTCGCTGGGTGCCTACATCATCGATACCGACGATTTGGCGCGCGAAGCGGTAGCGCCGGAGAGCGACGGCTTGATGGCGATCGCACACGTTTGGCCTCAGGTGATTCGCGACGGCCGTCTGGACCGCGCCAGTTTGGCCGAGATCGTCTTTGCCGATCCGGCGGCATTGCAGCGGCTCAACGCAATTGTCCATCCCCACGTGCGACGTCTGGCTGTCGAAGCCGAGCGCAACGCCAAACCGGG
>JBPYDW010000250.1:0-2708 GCA_051986335.1 Vulcanimicrobiaceae bacterium
TTGTCGAACAGCCGCTGGCGCCGGGAGTCGAGGAAGTTGTGCACCAAGTCCAACGAGCTAGCTTGCAGCGTCGTCTGGACCGGGGTCGTTGGGTTGTAGTCGATTACGTCGTTCTCGATCTCACGAGCCAAGTCGTCGGCTTGTCCGCTGCGGCCGCCGGTGCGCATCTGTGGCCATTCGATATGCAGCACGGTATCCACGTAGCGGTCGATCGCCGATTGTATGCGCAACCGCATCGCGAACGGGAAGCCGTCGGATTCCTGATGCAGATCCGAGAGCGCTCCGGCTTCGCGCAGCACGCTGGCCGCCGAGGTGTCGTACTCTTCCCAAACGATGACGACCATGAACGACAGCATTACGGCGAGGATCGTGCCGGCGACCGAGACGACTGGACCGGCGACGTCGTTTCGGCTCTGCTCCAAGCGATCGCTGCTGAAGCGATGCACGATGTACGCGCCGGCGGCCGTCGCAGCGCAAGCGAGCGCGATAACGACTGGTCCAAAGAACCACAACGGGAAGTTGTAGATCCAGGTCACCTGCGGGACGTTCGCGCGCTCTCCTCTATGTCATCCTGAGCGAAGGTCACCAAAGGTGACCGTAGTCGAAGGACCGGCGAGACCTTTCGCTACGAGGACGCCACAGCGATTGAGCCGAAACGCAGGCGCGCAAGCGCGCGGGTATGATGTAATGGTAGCCTGTGACCTTCCCAAGGTCGACGCGTGGGTTCGATTCCCACTACCCGCTCCAATTCCGATCGCGAGTCATTGCAAAACGGCGAATCTGCCAGCGACTGGTACCGCATGAATCCGTGAACGAGCGTAAGCGGCCCGCCGCCTGCAGTGAACCGAACTTAGCGTATACGTTAGTCCCTTCGCCCTAACGAAAAAGAGCGCGTTGTATCAAAATGCGCTCTTTTGTTTTCGATTCTGTTGACAACCGCAAATGGTTTGGGTACAAGTGAGAGGCCATCCATTGATTGGGGTCGACCCATCCAATGGAACGGTCCAATGAACCGCTATAGGCCATCCAAACTCAACCATTCGCTGCGAGGAGAGACGCGTGAGCACCAACGGCAAACCTGTCGCCACCAAATCGCCCGTATCGCTGGAGCGCGCCGCGTCGCTGGCGCGCGAGTGGGCGCGAGAACCCCGCTGGGCCGGCGTCTCCCGGCGCTATAGCCCCGAAGACGTGCTGCGTTTGCAAGGCAGCATCGTGCGCCAACACACGCTGGCGACAATCGGCGCCAATCGCTTGTGGAGGCAGTTGCACGGCGATCATGCAGTCGCCGCACTGGGGACCATGTCGGGCGGTCAGGCCGTGCAAGCCGCGAAAGCGGGATTGCAAGCAATCTATTGCAGCGGTTGGCAGGTCGCGGCGGATGCGAATAGCGCCGGCCAAGTCTACCCCGATCAGAGCCTCTATCCGGTGAACAGCGTTCCGCAGCTGGTAGAGCGGATCAATAACGCGTTCACTCGCCTGGATCTGGTCGAATCGCTTGAGGGCAACGGCGGCGCGAAGTGGTATCTGCCGATCGTTGCCGACGCCGAAGCGGGCTTCGGTGGCGCGCTCAACGTTTTCGAATTGATGAAGGCGATGATCGCCGCCGGCGCTGCCGGCGTCCACTTTGAAGATCAGCTTTCCTCGGAGAAAAAGTGCGGGCACTTGGGCGGCAAGGTCTTGATCCCCACCCAGCAAGCGGTCAATCATCTCGTTTCGGCCCGCCTCGCCGCCGACGTCTGCAACGTCCCCACGCTGATCGTCGCGCGCACCGACGCCGACTCGGCGCGGCTCATCACCAGCGATGTCGACCCTCGCGACCATGAGTTCATCACCGGCGAACGCACGCACGAGGGGTTCTATCGTCTGCGCGGAGGCTTGCAGGCGGCGATCGCTCGCGGCCTAGCCTATGCACCCTATGCCGATCTGCTGTGGATGGAAACCTCGCAGCCCAATCTCGATGAGGCGCAGGCGTTCGCCGATGCGATCCACGCGCAATTCCCCGGCAAGATGCTGGCCTACAACTGCTCGCCCTCGTTCAACTGGAAGAAGAAGCTCGACGATGCAACGATCGCCGGCTTCCGCGAATCGCTCTTCGCGATGGGATACCGCTTTCAGTTCATTACCCTGGCCGGATTCCACGCGCTCAATCACTCGATGTTCGAGCTGGCCCGCGACTTTGCCGCGCGGGGCATGAGCGCCTACGCCGAATTTCAAGAGAGCGAGTTCGCATCCGAGCCGTACGGCTACACCGCAACCCGTCACCAGCGCGAAGCCGGAACCGGATACTTCGATGAGGTCGCGCAGGTCATCGGTGAAGGAAAGGCGTCGACGACGGCGCTGGATGGTTCGACCGAGAAGGAACAGTTTGCCGGCAACGGCGTGGCCGTTGCGTGAGCGCAACAACCAGTTCGCCGGCCCGGCATAGCCTGCCGGCGGACTTCGTCGAATTCTTTGCTCCGCTGCACGCTCGTTTTGCGCCCGTGCAGCGCGAGCTAGCCGAGGCACGCAAACAAAAACTGGCCCGGGCGCACGCCGGCGAGATGCCCAATTATCTCCCGGAGTCGTCGCCGCTGGTACGCAGCGCCGGCGCCGATTGGAAGATCGAACCGCGGCCGTGGTGCGTCGATCAGCGCAACCAGATGACCGGTCCGGCCGACGACGCCGAGCTGGTGGTAAAGATGCTCAACTCCGGCGCTCCCGGGGTGATG
>JBPYDW010000251.1:0-14374 GCA_051986335.1 Vulcanimicrobiaceae bacterium
GCGAGCGTGCGATAGTAGGCGCGCGGCGAGGTCAGCGTCGCCACAACGACCGGAGCCGCGATTGGGCCCTCGATCAGCGCGGCCACTTGGGACGGTCCGCTGATCGGTTGCGTCTTACCGAATTCGAAGAGATTGCGCAGCGTGCCCAAATCGGCGGACGCCGTCACCCCCAGGTGAAAGTACGGCTGCGCAAACCCGAAGACTCCTCCCTCGGCGCGCACCGGTACGCCTAAGATCTTCGCGCTAGCGCGCTTGACGAACGCGGCGTCGTCGACGACCTGAACCCGGCCGTTGATATCGTCGAGCGTCGGGAGCAAAACCTGGGCGCGCATGCGCGCGTTCTGGATGTCCACCCGCACGCCCATATGGTAGTTGAACGATCCGTCCGGGTTCATCTCGATCGCGTACAGCCGGGCGTCAACGTTGCGCGCGGTTCCGCCAAGCACTTCCGCCGCGGTCGAATTGATGAACGTGTTCGCTAGCACCCGGATCGGCAGCGCCGGCGCCCGCAGACGGTGCATGGCATAGCCGCGCAACGCATCCATCGTACCGGCCAGCGTTAGCGTGCTTTCTCCATCAGCGAGTCGCGCGCTTGCGGAGTAATGCGACCTCGCCGAACTATCGAAGGAGAGATCCCCGTTTATCTCCACGATGCGTAGCGGTTTCGCGTCGCGATCGTTATCGTCAACGACGATCACGCTGCCGTCGCGCAGCCGGCCGGTGAAACGCAGCGGAACCGGGTTGGGCGGCGCCGGCGCTGCCGCGGGGACCGCTGCGCTGGGCGCGATGATGTTGAAGGTCCCGTCCCGGCGGCGCTCCAGCGTGAACGAGGGCGCGTCGACGGCCACTCCGAGGAGACCGAAGCGATGTGTACTGCCCGGAAGAAGATCGCGCAGCGAATAGGAAAGTTCGATGCGCCGCGCCGTCGCCACCGGACTGTCCGTGTGCCAGACGCGAACGTCGAGGAACTGCGCGCGATCCAGCCCGATATGCTGCTCGCCGATGCTCACCGTGTAGCCGCTGGCTATATGGACGATCTGCTCGAGCAAAAAGCGCAGCAGCTCGTGGCGATTTGCCACCGCGAGCCCAACGACCACCAAGGCGGCCAGCAAGCCGGCTACTACTCGTTTTCGCACGCTCGCTTCGGATATACCCGTCTTTCGCTACGTAGTCATCTTACAACGAAAGAGCCGGCTCGGGCCGTTACGCCCGGGTCGAGGGCACGCCCGGCTCGCGCCTGAGTGCCCCCTATGCTAGAGGTCGAGCGTTTTCACGTGCTTGGCGTATTCGAAAATGTAGGCCTTACGCGGCTCGACCTTGTCGCCCATCAGGTCGGTAAAGATTTGTTCGGCCTCGACGGCATCCTCAACCGTGATTCGTTTCAGTCGCCGGTTATTGACCTCCATCGTGGTCTCCGCGAGCTGATCGGCGTCCATCTCTCCCAAGCCCTTATATTGCTGAACTTGGAAATCTTTGGTGCCGTCGTCGCCGACGATCGACTTCAGCTCCGCGTCGCTAAACGCATACCACTGCTTCTTGCCCTTCTTGATGCCGTAGAGCGGCGGCTGTGCGATATAGACGTAGCCCTCTTCGACCAGCGGTTTCATTTGGCGATAGAAGAACGTCAGAAGCAACGTGCGGATGTGCGATCCATCCACGTCGGCGTCGGTCATGATGATGATCTTGTGGTACCGCAGCTTCGCCGAATCAAACTCGTCGCCGAAGCCGGTGCCCAACGCGGTGATCATCGTTCGAATCTCTTCGTTGGAAAGCACTTTGTCCAAACGCGCTTTCTCTACGTTGAGAATCTTGCCGCGCAACGGGAGAATGGCTTGCGAGTTGGGGTCGCGTCCGCCCTTGGCCGTTCCGCCCGCCGAATCGCCCTCCACCAAGAAGATCTCGCTTTCGGCCGGATTGGTGTTCTTGCAATCGACGAGCTTGCCGGGCAGACCCGAACCCTCGAGCGCGTTTTTCCGGCGGGAAAGATCGCGGGCTTTCTTCGCCGCTTCCCGCGCGCGTTGCGCTTGCATCGTCTTATCGACGATCGCTCGCGCGTACTTTGGATTCTCCTCGAGGAAGAACTCCAAACGCTCATTGACTAGTCCGTAGACGATCGTCCGGACCTTGGCATTGCCCAGTTTGGTCTTCGTCTGGCCCTCGAACTGCGGGTTTTCCAGCTTCACCGAGACGACCGCGGTGAGACCTTCCATGATGTCGTCGGTCGAAAGCGACCCGTCGGACTCCTTGAGCATGCCTCGCTTGCGGGCGTACGAGTTGATCGCGTTGGTAACCGCCGTGCGGAATCCCAGCAGGTGCATGCCGCCTTCGGTCGTGTTGATGTTGTTGGCGAAGGCGTACAACTGCTCGCTGTATGTATCGGTGTACTGCATCGCCACTTCGACGTCGACGCCGTCGCGTTCGTTGTGCGTCGAGATGATCGGGTGCAACGGGTCCTTCTTCTCGTTGAGCCATTCGACGAACGAAACGATTCCGCCGTCGAACTTGTAGGTGCGTTCGCGAACCTCATCACCGCGCTCGTCACGCAAGGTGATCGACAGCCCGCGATTGAGAAACGCCAACTCGCGCAGGCGCTTTTGCAGAACGTCCCAATGATACTCGCGGGTCTCAAAAACCTCGGGATCTGCCATCCACCACTGAAGCGTGCCGGTCACCTCGGTCTTACCGACCTTCTTCAATTTTTGGGTGGTCACACCGCGCTCGAAGCGCATCTCGTAGATCGCTCCGTCACGCTGCACGCGGGTGATCATCTTCGATGAGAGCGCGTTGACGACCGAGATGCCAACGCCATGCAGGCCGCCGGAAACTTTGTAGCCGCCCTTACCAAACTTGGCGCCGGCGTGGAGAATCGTCATCACCACCTCGACCGCCGGCATCTTCTCACCCTTGTGCTGATCGATCGGTATGCCGCGGCCGTCGTCCTCGACGGAGGCGCTGAAATCCTTATACAGCGTTACCGTGATGTGTTTGGCGTGACCGGCCAACGCTTCATCGACGGCGTTGTCGACCGCTTCGTACACCAGCTGATGCAAACCGCGCTCGGCGGTGTTGCCGATATACATGCCCGGGCGCTTGCGCACCGCTTCGAGGCCCTTGAGAACCTCTATCTGTTCACCCGTGTAGTTACTAGACATTATTTGTGGTTGTATTCCGTTCCATAGATCAAATCGTGTAAGCTCTCGCCGAGTTCGTTGCGCACCGTCTGCGGAGCGATCCGCTCCGGATCGATCCCCGTCTTGAGGAGAACGTACGACCCGGCGATGAGCCGCTCGCGCCCGTCGCGCGAGAGACGCTCGCTGCGCAACGCGCGCTGGAGCATATCCCACCAACGTTTGAGCAAGCGCCTGCGTATCAGCTCGTACTCATCGCGGCTCAGTCCACAGACCAGCCGTTTTGCGCCCTCAAAACCCAACCAGGGCGTATCGTAGAGCAGCCGCGCTATCGACTTTGCACGCTGGTCGGCGTCTGCGCTCGCGCAACTGCTGCATTCGGGTCCGGTTCGCGCAGCGATCCAAACCCCGCATTGCCTACATTCTTTCCACCCGGCCGCGCGTTTTGCCCGCCCGTAATTGTCGATATCCTCGCGAAAGTGCGCCAGCGCTTCGTGCACGTCGGCAGCCGGCGCCCGGGCAGCTCGCGACGGACGCGGCGGCCGCACGGCCTGCGCGGCAGCGCTCGCTGCAGATGCTCTGGTGGAAATGCGGCCGACGCGAAAGCGCAGCTGACGCACGCCGGCCTGCGGCACGCGCTCGTTCAGTGCGCTCACGATGCGATCGGCCAGGAACCCCAGCTGCTGGCTCCACGCGCTCGAACGGGTAACGAGCAGCAGCACGCCGCGACGCAGTTCGACCGGCTGAGAATTCGTCGCTACCTGCGCCCCGGCAACTTCACTCCAGACGGAGCGTATCGCGGCCAGCGGATCGACCGACGCGTCCGCCGGCTTCCAGGAATCGAGCGCATCGTGCAGCGACCGCAGCGACATTAGGCGGCAACCTCTTCCAAGTGCGCTTCGCGCACGTGCCAGATCGAGGCCGGCGGCAGTTGCGCCGGCAGCTGGGTCGCGGTGATAAACGCTTGTTCGAAGGTGCCGAGCGCCGCTAAGAACGCGCGCGCGCGGGTCGGATCCAGTTCGGAAAGGACGTCATCGAGCAACAGCAGCGGCGCCTCGCCGGTGCGTTCGCGCATGACGTCGTATTCGGCGACCTTGAGCGCCAGCACCGCCGTGCGCTGCTGCCCCTGCGAGCCGAACGCGGCCAACGACGCGCCGTCCAGCGTCAGCGCCACGTCGTCGCGATGCGGACCGACCAGCGAGGTCTTGCGCACGCGTTCGGCCTCCGCGCGCTCGCCCAGGCGCTGGGCGAACGCTGCGGCGATGCCATCGGAAGTCGGCACGTCGTATTTGACGTTGGGATCGTACGCGACGCAGAGTTCCTCGCTGCCCAGCGACCAGCGCGCGTGCACGTCGCGCGCGGCCCGGGCTAGGGCCGTGCAAAAATGCGCTCGCGCCAACATCAGTGCAGTTCCACATTCCACCAGCGTGCGGTCGTAGATCGCAAGCAGATCGTCGTCGATCGCATCCGATCGTAGTAACGCATTCTTCTGCAGTATCGTCTTCTGGTAGCGGGCGAGCTCGCGGTAATACAGCGGCTCGATCTGCGCCAGCGCAATGTTGAGCAGTCCCCGCCGTCCGCTGGGCGAACCGCCCACCAGTGCTAAATCCGCCGGAATGAACGTGACGACGCGCGCCTTGCCCAGGAAACTGGAATATCGCACGTTCTGGCCGTTAATGGCGTACGTCTTTCGCGTCCCGCGCGCCGTTGCAGCGATCGCACAGGCGATCCGAACGTCGCCGGCGCGCACGCGTGCATCGCCGGAAACGGTCGCCAGCTCGAGGCCGGCACGAATCGTGTCGGCTTCCTTGCGCGTGCGAAACGATTTGCCGGTACCGAGCATGGCGATCGCCTCGAGCAAATTCGATTTTCCTTGTGCATTCCCGCCGATGAACACGTTCAGCCCGGGCGCCGGGTGCAGTTGCAGGTCGCCGTAGTTACGGAAGTTCGCCAATGAGAGGCGCGTCAGTTGCACGCGCGTTCATTGCCGCAGCGGCATCAACACGTAGAGCTGCTGCGCGCCTTCGGGTGACTCCAGCGGCCGGATCGCAGCCGGCGAAAGCGGTCCCAAGAACTCGATGACCGTCTGCGGACTTTCGACGTGCGTCAGAATTTCGACGAGGTAGCGCGCGTTGAAGGCGATCGTCAAATCGTCGCCGGTCTGCTCGATCTCGAGCTCCTCGTAGGCGTTGCCGGAAGTGTCCGAGGACGCGGTCACGACGAGCGTCTGGTTGGCCACCGCCAGCTTGATCATCGACGCGCGGTCGCCGGCGACCAGCTCGGCCCGCTTGAGCGCGCCGATGAGTGCCTGAGTCGACACCGTGATCGAACGATCGAATTTGGCGGGAATGACCTGGCCGTAGTTTGGGTACTGACCGTCGACCAGCCGCACCGTGATGGCGACGCCTTCGCAACCCAATTGCAGCTGATTCCCTTGCGCGCCGAGGACGCTTACCGCGATGCGCTCGCCTCCGCCGAGGTTACGCGCTGCCTCGGCCAGGGCCCGCGAGGGCACGATGTATTTTTCGGCGCCGCCGATGCCGTCGTCGAGGGTGCTCGTCCAGCGCGCCAGCCGGTAGCCGTCGGTGGCGACCATCGTTACGTTTTGCCCTTCGATTTCCAGCAGCGTCCCCATGAGCACGGCGCCGCGGGCCTCCTCGCTCGAAGCCGCAAAGATCGTGGCGTTTATGCCGTCGCGCAGACGCTTTCCGGCAATGGTGAAATGGGAGCCTCGTGCGGCGGCCGGAAGCGGTGGATATTCGTCGGCCGGCAGCGCGTGAAAGTCGTAGTTGCTGCGGCCACTCTTCACGCTCGCTCGGGTCGGTGAGCCGGAGAGTTCCAGCAGCCCGGCGCCGAGGTTTGCCAAATAACTCGAAAACAGCTTGGCCGGAACCGTGACCGCTCCCGGCTCGGCGATCTCCGCCGGAAACGCGTGCTCCATGGTCAGCTCGAGATCGGTTGCGCGCACAGCGATCTTGCCGTCATCCGCCGACAGCAGGACGTTCGACAGGATCGGGACGGTGGTGTGGGCGTTCACAACCTTGCTGGCCGCTCCGACCGCGCCGGCGATGTCCTTCGTGTTGCACGTAAACTTCATGGGCGACGGATTCTGCAACCGGGGTCCTCGTTCTTACTGTAAGACGATCCTAATTTAAAAGGTAGCCGTAGTAGTAGTAGGGCGGTGCATTACGGGGAGAAGCGCGCATCGGCACCATCGTACGCGGGTTTGCGGCGGGGATGGTATGTGGATACGCCCGCACGTCGATGAACAGTATTCGCCGAGTGCCGTGGCGGCGGCGATATCCGCAAATGCAAACGCACCCTGGTGTGCAGGATGCGTATAGCGGGGATGACCGCGGCTTCGGTTAGGCCGAGGCCGGTGCTTGGCAGCGCGCGATGAGCTCGCGAATCTTATTGCGGTACGCCTCGTCGGCATCCATCTGGTCCTTGATCTTGTCGCGCGCGTACATTACCGTGGTGTGATCTTTCTTGCCGAATTCGCGAGCTATGTTCGGTAAGGAATAATTCGTGAGCGTACACGCGACGTACATCGCGATCTGCCGCGGCGCTGCCAGGCGCTGATCGCGCCGGCCGTTGTCCATCTCGCGGACCGTCAGTCCGTGGGCGGCGGCGACGGTTTCCTTGATCTTGGCAATCGTGATGCGCTGCATCGGCACCTGAGCGATGACGCTCTTGAGGACTTCCGATGCGAGGTCGACGGTGATCGGCGACTTCGTTAGAGAGGAGTAGGCGACGACGCGAATCAGTGCGCCTTCCAACTCGCGGATGTTAGACGGAATCACTTTGGCGATAAACGACGTGACTTCGTCGGGGACGGGAACCTTCTCGCTCTCGGCTTTCTTGCGCAAGATCGCTTCGCGCGTCTCCAGATCCGGAGGCTGGATGTCGGTGATCAGGCCCCATTCAAATCGGGAGCGTAAACGCGATTCAAGCGTCTGGATTTCCTTGGGAGCGCGGTCGCTGGATATCACCAATTGCCGGCCGGACTCGTGCAACGCATTGAACGTGTGGAAGAACTCTTCTTGCGTGCCTTCCTTACCTTCGAGGAACTGGATGTCGTCGATCAACAACACGTCTACCAAACGATATTTGTTGCGGAATTCGGGACCCTTGTTGTTTTGCACCGCGATAATGAACTCGTTGGTAAATTTCTCGCAGGTAACATAGACGACGCGGGCGGTCGGATCGTCTTGCATCACGCGGTGTCCGATCGCGTGCATCAAGTGCGTCTTGCCTAGTCCGACCCCGCCGTACAGGAACAGCGGATTGTACGCGCGAGCGGGTGCCCCGGCGACGGCTTGCGCGGCGGCGTGAGCGAACCGGTTGGAGTTGCCGATGACGAACTCTTCAAAGGTATAGCGCGCGTTCAGATTTGCGCTGCGCAAATCTTCGGCGGGACGCGAAGCCGCACTCGACGGTTGCATGGCTCGCTGCACAGCGGCTTGGCCGGCGCCCGCTTCCTCGTTGGCTACGGTGAACCGCAGCTCGACCGGCGCCCCGAAAACCTCGCCGAGGACTTGCGTGATTTGATTCTTCAGCCGGTTCTCGACCCAGTCGCGGGCGAAGTTGCTTTGCACCGACAAGACCAGTTCGTTCGACTCGAGCGAGACCAGCCGTATCGGCTTGATCCACATCTCGAAGACGGGCTTTGAAAACTTCCGCTCGAGCGCACTTAGTGCAGATTTCCAAACATCATTCGACGTGCTGGTATTGATCGCGATCGCCATACTCGAGCCGTCCTGTTCCGTAAGTGCGGTGTGCGCGACAAAAGTCCAATTCGACCCCGCCGTGAAGGGGCGTGAAATTAGCTTAATCCAAGTGCTCTCCTGCGGCTTTCTTCCACGAGGTTATCCACTTATCCACAGGGCGATTTACACCAATTTTAGGGGGTTTACGCCGCGCCGACCCAGCGTGAAACGAGGCCTATGTTTACGCGTGAAACCGGCATGGCAGCGATGGAATTCGGGCGTTTGAGAAGCCGCTGAGCGGCAACCTGTCCACAGGGTTGTCCACACGTGTGGAAAGCTTGCAGGCTTGCCCCAACTTTAACAATTTGCCATTGACTTGCCCACCGGGGCGGGACTATACTGAGGGGCTGTGTGCCGCCGGGTCTGGTGGCTCTCTTCCTAGGAGTACAGAGCATTCATGAAGCGGACGTACCAGCCGCACAACCGGCGCCGCAAGCGCGTCCATGGCTTCTTGGAGCGCATGCGCACCAAAAACGGTCGCCGCGTGCTAGCGCGCCGTCGCAAGAAGGGGCGTCACCGCCTCAGCGTCTGATGCGCGCGTTTGCCAGTTTGCGTCACCAGGCGGATTTCGACCGGCTGCGCAGACGCGGCCGGCGAACGACCACCGAAGCGCTGACGATCTACCGTGACGACGCGCTGCCCGGCGATCGTTTGAGCCGCATCGGTTTTTCCGTTAGCAAATCCGTAGGCATTGCCGTGGTGCGCAATCGCGTTCGCCGTCGCTTGAGTGCGATCGCCCGCGAAGCCGTGCGCGGTATGGCGCCGACGCAACTGCTGATCGTGGCCCGGCCACAGGCCGCTGCGACGCCCTTTGCCACGCTGCGCGAGCAGCTGCTTCGGGTCGTGAGCAAGGGCCCCTAGCGTGCGCGTCGTGCTCCTCGCCGTGCTGCGACTTTACAAGCACCTCATCTCGCCGCTGTTCCCGCCGGCGTGCCGGTTCTATCCCAGCTGCTCGCAGTACGCTGCCCAGGCCATCGAGAAACATGGGCCTCTGCGCGGGAGTATTCTCGCTGCGAAGCGCTTAGCGCGCTGCCACCCTCTGGATCCCGGCGGCGTGGACTTCGTACCCTGACCCGCCCCGAAAGGTAGTTTCTTGCACGTCCTGCTCGCCGCGTCGTGGCTCGACCCCATCGTCAATGGCCTGGGGTGGGTCATTCTGCAGATCAACCGCGTCGTACCCAACCTCGGATTGTGCCTGGTCATTCTGGCGGCGCTGGTGCGCCTCGTCTTTTGGCGGCTGAACACGGCGCAGTTCAAGGCGATGATCGCGATGCAAAAGATCGCGCCGCAACTGAAAAAACTGCAGGAGAAATACGCGAAGAGCGATCCGCAGCGCTATCAACAGGAGACGATGGCGCTCTACAAGTCGGCGGGTGCGAATCCGTTGGCCGGCTGTTGGCCGATGCTCGTGCAGTATCCGATCATCATCGCCGTCTTCTACGTGGTAACGCTGCATAAGGAACTCTACGCAAAGACGTCGTTCCTCTGGATCGGCTCGCATTTAGCGACGCTGTTTCCGGCGATCTTTGCGGCCAACTTATCGCTGCCCGACTGGCCGCTGTTGATCCTCTATGCGGTGTCGCTGTACGTCTCGATGCGCTACACCACGATGCCGCCGCAAGATCCGGCGCAAGCGCAGCAGTTGAAGATCATGCAGATCATCTCGCCGCTGATGTTCGGATTCTTCGCGATCCGCACGCACTGGCCGTCGGCGATGGTGCTTTATTGGTTCGCATATAACGTATTTACAATGGGTCAGCAACTGTACTTGCTGCGGCGCTATCACCAGCCGCTTTCGGCGATCGATAGCGATCATGCGGTAACCGAAGCGGTCGCCGCACCGGCAACCGCGGCCTCGCCGAGTGCGAACGGTGCAGCGAGCGGATCGAAGAATGTCGAGAAGAGCGGCCCGAGTAACAAGAGCCGCTCCAAACGGAAAAAGAAAGGCGCCTCAAGGTAGATGTTGTACGAAGACGACTTCGAGTTTGAAGAGCAACCGGCAAACATCCGCGACCGCGCGCTTCCCGGCGGCCGTGGACGCGGTCCGCGCGGACCGCGTAGCAACCGGCCGCGCTCGCGGCGCTCCTCGGTAGCCAAGGCGCTGCCCGAGGATGCCGTTCCGGCGCGCGACCTGCTGGAGCAGATTCTCAAGAAGATGGGCATGGACGGCGTGGAGATCGCCTACATTCCGCGGCAGGAGGGCGAGTATTTGGAGGTCACCGGCCCCGACCTGGCAATGTTGATCGGCCGGCACGGCAATACGCTCGAAGCGCTCAACCTCATCTTTAATAACGTCATCAATGCCGGCGTGCGCAACGGGCGCAAGTACTACACGATCGATGCCGAGGGTTATCGCGCCCATCGCGCCGAGCAACTGCAAGACTTGGCGATGGTCGCGCTCGACCGCGTGCTGCGCGACAAGAAGCCGTACAAGCTCGAGCCGATGCTACCGTCCGAGCGTAAGATCGTGCACATCGCGCTTGCCGATGACGAGCGCGTACGCACCGAGTCCGAAGGCGTCGAACCGGAACGCCGGCTCGTCGTGTTTCCCGCCTAGCGCGCCGGTCTTGCGCCCCTGGAAGTCGTGACCGCGCGCGTGTGAACGCGGGCGATACCATCGTCGCACCGGCAACGCCGCCGGGCAGCGGCGCGATCTCAATCGTACGATTCAGCGGTCCCGGTGCCGCGGATATCGCCGGAAAACTCTTTGGCAGCCGCTCGAAACTGCGCGCGCGCCGGGCGACGTACGGTGACGTGCTCGACGAGCGCGGTGCGATAATTGACCGCGGCATTGCAGTGCTTTCCAAAGCTCCGCACTCGTATACCGGAGAGGATACGCTCGAGCTGCAGGTGCACGGCTCGCCGGCGATCGTCGCCGACCTGGTGCGCGCCGCGATCGCGTGCGGTGCGCGCTTGGCCGAGCCGGGCGAGTTCACGCGTCGTGCGTTTCTGAACGGAAAACTGGATCTCACCGCCGCGGCTGCGGTTGCCGATCTGATCGCGGCGGAATCGCGCAGTGCGGCGCGGGCGGCGCTGGCGAATCTTGGCGGTGGCTTGGCCAACGCAGTGCGCGCGCTGCGCGCGCGGCTGACCGAGCTGCTCGAAGAGCTCGCGGGGTCGTTGGATTTTCCGGACGAAGTGACCGAGCCGCCGGCAGGGCGCGTGCGAGCGACGTTGGACGGCGCGCGGATAGAGCTGGAAAAATTATTGCGCGACGGCGAACGCGGAAGGCTGGTACGAGAAGGCGTCGGCGTTGCCATCGTCGGCCCACCGAACGCCGGGAAATCCTCGCTGCTCAACGCGCTGCTGGGCGAAGAGCGCGCGCTCGTTTCCGAGATTGCCGGAACGACGCGGGACACGATCGAGGAATCTATTGCGATCGACGGCGTTCGCGTGCGCCTGATCGATACCGCCGGCATCCGCGCTCACGCGGATCGTTTGGAAGCGGCCGGCATCGAGCGCACGCGACGAGCGCTCGATTCTGCCCGTATAGCGGTCGTCATCGTCGATGGGTCGCAAGCATTGAACGACGAGGCTCGGCGTCTCCTCGAGCAGACGCGCGAACGCCCACGCGTCGTGTTCGCCAACAAGGCCGACGTCGGCACGCTAGGCGCGGCCGTGCTCGACCGCGACGCAGTGGTCGGAAGCGTTTACGACCGCTCGACACTGGCCGCGTTGCGGCGCGCCATCGCGGTCATCGGCTGGGGCGGCGAGGCGCCGGACCTCGAGCGGCCGCATCTCGCATCGGCCCGAGAGTTCGCGGCGGTGAATAACGCGCTCGAGTCGCTGCGGCGGGCGCAGGCGATCCACGATGCCGGAGAACCGGTCGATTTCGTGGCAACCGAGCTGCAGCGCGCGCACGCAGCATTGGGTCAACTGACCGGCGATGTCGCCACGGCGGAATTGCTCGACGGAATTTTTGGCCGCTTTTGCATCGGAAAATGAGTCCGGCGAAGAAGGGCCGACGTCTGAAAAATTCCGGTTGAGGGGAGGAACGATGCTTCTGGCTCTCTCGCGCCACTGGTGGGCAGTTCTGATTCGCGGCATCGCCGCAATCGCGTTTGGAATCATTGCAATTTGGCATCCGATTTTGGCCGGCATCGCGCTGATAATTCTTTTCGGTGCGTACGCGTTCGTGGACGGCGTCTTTGCCATCGTGACGGCGTTCACGACGGCGCAGGCCGGCGGGAGATGGTGGCCGTTCGTCTTTGAAGGCATCATCGGCTTGGGAATTGCCGCGATCACCTTCTTCTATCCACATATCACCGCGCTGGCGTTGTATTGGACTATCGCCGCGTGGGCGATCCTCACCGGCATTTTCGAAATCATGGCCGCGATCAGGCTACGCGAGATGATCAAGAACGAATGGTTTCTTATCCTCGGCGGCGTGGCGTCGGTGGTCTTCGGCATCCTGTTGTTCTGGCGTCCGGGCATCGGCGCATTAGCGGTCATCTGGCTGATCGGAATTTACGCAATCGTATTCGGCGCGCTGCTTATCGGTCTGTCGTTACGCTTGAAAGCCCGCGCGGCGCCAACGCCGGCGTAGTCAAAACTCTTATGCAGGAAACCGGCGTCATCGTCGTCGGCGGTGGACATGCCGGCGTCGAGGCGGCGCTGGCGGCTGCGCGCATCGGCGTCGAAACGCTGCTGGTTACCGGCGACCCGTCGAAAATTTGCACGCTGCCGTGCAATCCATCGATCGGTGGCAGCGCAAAAGGACAGGTCGTCCGCGAGATCGATGCGCTGGGCGGTGCAATGGGCCGAATCGCCGATCGCGCTAGCCTGCACGCGCGCTTTTTGAACGAAAGCAAAGGGCCGGCGGTGCGTGCGTTGCGGCAAGTGATGGACAAACCGGCGTATGCACGCGAAGCGATTCGCGTGCTACGTGCGCGTGCCAATCTGCATATCGTCGAGGGACTCGTCGAAAATCTGATCGTCAGCGCCGGCGCAGTACGCGGCGTGCGCTGCCGCGATGGTTCGGTCTATAGTGCCCGACACGTCGTGCTCGCCACCGGAACGTTCTTGGGCGGCAAGACCTTTCGCGGTGACGTCGTGCAAGCCGAAGGGCGCTTCGGCGAGGCTCCCGCGATGGGGCTTGCCGATGCGTTGCGACGTTTGGGTTTTCCGACACGGCGGCTGAAGACCGGAACGCCGCCTCGCATCGCTCGCACCAGCGTGGACTACGCTGCAATGCAGCGGCAAGAGCCGAGTCCCAAGCCGCTCTGTTTTGCCTTCGCAGGCACGCCGGCATTTGCCGGAGCGCAGCTACCGTGCCATATTACTGTCACAGATGAGCGGACGCACGCGCTCGTTCGCGAGAACCTTCATCGCTCGCCGCTCTACGGTTTGGACCTGATTCGCGGAATCGGGCCGCGCTATTGCCCCTCGATCGAAGACAAGGTGGTCAAGTTCGCGCACAATCCATCGCATCAGATCTTCATCGAGCCCGAGGGCTGGGACGAGCCGACGCTCTACGTCGGGGGCTTCTCTACGTCGTTGCCTGCCGAGGTGCAGCTAGCGATGTTACGGACCCTGCCCGGCCTTGAAGCGTGCGCACTCCTGCGAGCCGGCTACGCGGTGGAATATGACATGGTGCCGCCAACCGAACTGCGCGATACGTTGGAGACCATCCGCATCGCCGGGCTGTACCACTGTGGCCAGCTCAATGGAACCTCGGGATACGAAGAGGCGGCGGCGCAAGGACTGGTGGCCGGGATCAATGCGGCACTGAGTTGTGCCGGCCGCGAGCCGCTGCGGCTCGACCGCAGTCAGGCCTACATCGGCGTGATGATCGACGACTTGGTGACCAAGGGGGTCGACGAGCCGTACCGTCTGCTGAGTTCGCGCGCTGAGCACCGCGTTCTGCTGCGTCACGACAATGCCGACGCCAGGCTGACGCCGATCGCGCGTGCGATCGGGTCGGTCGACGACGAGTCGTGGGCTGCATTTGAAGAGCGGCAGGCTTCGCTGCGGTCTGCGCTGGCGGCAGTCGAGCAAACGCGCGTGGGCGCCGGCGTTCGCGCCGGCCATTCGTTCGGCCAAGGCGAGACCGTCGCCGACGCGTTGCGCCGCCCCGGTATGAGGTTTGACGATGTCGCCGATCGCTTCGAGCCAAGAATTCCGGAAGCCATCGGCGAGCGGGTTGCCATCGAGATCCGGGTCGCGGGCTACGTCGGCCGCGAGCTCGCCGCGGTCGAGCGCGCCGCCCGGCTCGAGTCGCTGCCGATCCCGGACGAGTTTGATTATGCCGCGCTGGTGCCGCTTTCGCGTGAAGGTCGCGACAAGCTATCGGCCCAGCGCCCCCGTACCCTTGGCGCCGCTGGGCGCATTCCCGGAGTGACGCCGGCGGACGTGGCGATCGTCGGGATGTACGTCGAGCGGGGCCTTCACGCTGCCGGGTAGCGGTGGCACTTAAGGACGAGATTCGCGACCTGCTCGAGCGGGCAGGTACCGACCGGGCGCTGGCCGAGCGGCTGG
>JBPYDW010000252.1:0-3263 GCA_051986335.1 Vulcanimicrobiaceae bacterium
CAAAGCCGTGCGATGGTGGAGCGTGATGTGAAACTGCGCAAATCACTCGACCAAGGCCGTAGCCGCGTGGGGACGACAATGCTCAACCTATGGGACCTCAGGGGCGGGACTTGTTTTCCTCTACGACGCGGGTCACGGCGGGTAGGGCTGAGGCCTCTCGGCGCGGGCACCCATGCGCCCGTATGATTTGAAGAACACGCGCAAGAGGAGTATGACTTCGACCGCATGGCCGGCGCCTACAGAGACTTGTACAAGCGGCTGCGGGGCATCGCCTGATGACCGCGCTGAAGCTCGTCATCGTTACTTCGCGCTTCCCGTTCGGCGGGTATGAGGCGTTTCTCGGCCCTGAGCTAGACGAACTAGCCAAGCACTTTGAGAAGGTCGTGTTGGTGCCGGTGCGTCCGGTCACCTCGCTACCGCGTCGTCCGCTGCCGGATCGCGTGGAGGTTTTAGGATGGCCACTGATCGGCGCCGCGCTCGTACGGCGAGCTGCACTGATGGTGCGCCGGCATCCGGACCGAGCACTCCGCGCCGTCTCGTCGGTGATTCGGTCGCGCGACCGCGGACGCGTAAAGAACCTTACCGTCATCTTGAAGGCGCTTGCGCTGGCCGACTGGGTGATCGAGCACGAGTTTGGCCATATACACTCCTATTGGATGTCGACGCCGGCGACCGTAGCTCACATTGCCGCCGCCGCGAGCGGCGTTCCGTGGAGCGCGACGGCGCATCGGTGGGACATTTACGAGCGCAACGCGTTCGATGTGAAGGAGCGCAGCGCCGCATTCGTTCGCACGATCTCCGCTCGCGGTACCGCCGACCTCGAAGCACGTATGCCCCGTCTGGAGCAGCGCGTCCGCGAGCTTCGGCTCGGCGCGCTGGTGCCGCCGCTCGTTGACGCGCGATCGCGCGGGCCCGAGTTCCACATCGTATCACCGGCGGCGCTCATACCGCGGAAGGGACACGCCGATCTCCTCGCCGCTGTGGCCGAGCTGCGGGCGCTGCGGGTTCCGGTGCGCTGCACACTCTGCGGAACCGGTCCGCTGCGCCGTACGCTCGAGTCTCGGGCTGCCGCTTTGGGAATCGCCGACGCGATCGAGTTTGCAGGGTTCGTGCCCCAGGCTACCTTGCAGGCGTGGTACCGCGAAGGCAGGTTCGCGGTGGTCGCTCTCGCCAGCCGCGCGGATAAGCCATCAGAACGGATGGAAGGCGTCCCAGCCGCCGTCATCGAGGCAATGGCCTTTGGCATTCCGGTGGTCGCCACCGATTCGGGGAGCGTTTGCGAGCTCCTCGACGACGAGTGCGGGAGACTGGTTAGGCCCGAAGATTCTCACGCGCTCGCCCTCGCGCTCTATGATGTCTACTGCGATTTCGGCGCAGCCGAAATGCGCGCACGCCGCGCGCACCAGCGAGTCGTCCAGCTCCACGATGCTCGCGTCCAGATGCGGGAACTCGCCGCGCTAATTTGCGGCGAGAGGCTTCCAGCATGAGCGCGCTAAAACGCCTGGCGATCGGGTTTCCGTTGCCGCCCCGCGACTCCGATGGCGTGCTGCTGGTCGGCCCGTCGCGGTGGTATCACCCGATCCTCATCAGCCAATTCGCGCTGCATCGTTTCTGCGTTTAGCATTCGACTCGTGACGCCAAGGCGTTCAACGATTTCCTCGCGCAAGCCGCGTGGCTGCGCGATCACCAGAGCGGCGACGGTGATCCCGGACTCTATCGATTCGAGTTCCCTTGGGTCAAATACGGCGCGAGTGTCGGGTGGTGCTCGGCGATGGCGCAGGGTGAGGCGATCTCGGCGCTGCTACGGGCGGATCGCTTGGCGCCGGGACAAGGGTTCGGCGAAGCGGCGGTGCGCGCATCGCTGCTATTTTACGGCGACTCGGCCGAGGCGTGCGTCAAGACGCTGCGAGTGGCTGCCGCAGTTCGACACCGGCTGGTGGACGTTCTACAGTCTCATGCGCAGCGCCACCGGGAGCCGTCACGTCGTCGAGTGGAAGGCGAGCGCGTGACGGCAGCTTAGCAAACGCCGGTTCTTCGGTAAGTCGCCCACCGATAACCCGTTCACAATGGCGCCGCGCGGGAGTTAGGTTACGTTTCCGTTCTTCACCACGAGCGCCGCGAGATTACAGCCCGTGCGATAGAACGCGATCAGGATCTGCATCAGCAAAAACAGTCACGGCGCAAACGTTGCACGCGCACCGGACACTAGGCCGAACGTTGGTTCCCACATTAGGCCGAAAGTTGTTGCCTACCTTGCTTACGGCTCGTTAGAGTGCTAGAATAAAATTAAGTCGCGTACATACTGCGGCTTAATGGAGCATGTATCGATGGTGAACTCTATCAGAATCGCCGCGTGGTCCTTTTGCCCGGCCGTGCTTATTGCTGCGTTGACGAGTTGCGGCGGCCCAAACGGCACATCGCCGATTTCGAGCATCCCGATGTCAAGCGCAACGTATGCCGCTTCGCCACGATCTGGTACAGGATGCGCGTCCAGAGCCTGTACGACCGATTGGGACTCTTTCGGCTACGATCTGCAACGTACGGGCTACAATCCGCTAGAGACCGCCGTCGGGAAAAACAATGTCGGCAAGCTTCAAAAAGTTTGGACGGCAAACGTCGGCTATGCGATGGTCCACGAACCGGTCTACGCCGATGGTGTCGATATCAACGGAGTGCCTACGAACGTGCTCTATGCGGGTTCGTTGTGGGGCCGGACGATTTATGCGATCAACGCCGAGACGGGCTCCGTCATTTGGCAGCATAAAGTCGCTATAGCGTACTATAATTGCGGACATCAAGAGACCTTTTCGATTGGCGAGACGCCGGCGATCGATCGAGGAAAAAATTTGATTTACGTCGCGGACGGCCACAACCAAGTTCACGCGTATAATTTGGCGACCGGAAAAGAGCGCGCGGGCTGGCCGCTGCAAATCGCCGACTACCAGGGCGATCACAATTTCATGCACGGCGGTTTCACCTATAACCCGGCCAACGGATTGCTCTATGCCGTGACCGGCTCGACCTGCGACATCCATCCCTGGTACGGGCGAGTCGTCGCCATCGATACGAGAGGTCCCAGCATCGCCGGTACGTTTTTTACGATGAGCGGCGGCCCGACGCAGGGGACAAGCGGCGGCGGGATCTGGGGGCCGGGTGGTGCGTCTATCGATGCAGCTACCAACGACGTCTTCGTGGCGACCGGCAACGCGGATACAATGAATCAGAAGCAAAACGCGGGCTACGCCGAGCAAGTCATCGAGTTA
>JBPYDW010000253.1:0-15767 GCA_051986335.1 Vulcanimicrobiaceae bacterium
ATGCAGTTCGCGGCGATCGCGTTGACGTTGTATCAGGGCGGGCAGAACGTGCTGGTGCCGCGGCTTCCCAAGCACGGTCATGCGGATCGCATGTCCGATGCACTCGCGCGCATGACCGCCGCCGATCTTCGTGCGACGGCGATGCAAAGTCTCGATATCGCGCGCGGGCTGGGCGAGCGCGTTACCGTTGCCGGACTTTCGCTTGGCGGATTGCTCGCCGCCTGGCTGGCGCAGAACGAGTCCTTCGAGCGCGCCGTGCCGATTGCGCCCTACATGGGACTTGCGCTGTTGCCCAATCGCTTGGCGCCGCGCGTGATGCGCTGGGCACAGGCGTTACCCAACTTCTTCGCTTGGTGGAATCCGATCATGCGCAAGCGTCAGCCTCCCGCTCACGGGTATCCACGGTTCGCCACACACTCGCTCGCGCAGGCCTATGAGATTTCGCTCGAGCTGGCGACGTCGGCGGCATCGCGACCACCGGCGGCGCAACGCATAGTGGTAGTGACGAATTTACACGAGGCCGCCGTTAACAACCGGGCGATCCGCAAGCTGGTCGCGTCGTGGAAGTCCCAGCGCGGCAGCGGGATCGAGACCTTCGAGTTCTCCGACTTGCCGATTTCGCACGACATCGTCGAGCCGCGCGGCGACCCACGCATCATCGCTCGTGTATATCCGACGCTGCTAAAAATATTGGAGGATGCATGACCCGCTGCAGTTGGGCAACGACGCCGCTCTCGATTGCCTACCACGACGACGAATGGGGAAAGCCGGTACACGACGATCGTACGCTCTTCGAGTTCCTCACCCTCGAAGGCGCGCAAGCCGGTTTGAGCTGGGAGACGATTCTGCAGAAGCGCGAAGGCTATCGCAAGGCCTTCGCCGGCTTCGACCCGGCAAAGGTCGCGCGATTTACGCCGGCGCGGATAGCGCGTTTGCTGGCGAATCCCAATATCGTTCGCAATCGCGCGAAGATCGAGAGCACCGTCGGCAACGCACGCGCCTTCTTGCGCGTCCAACGTGAGTACGGAAGCTTCGATGCATACATTTGGGGCTTCGTTGCGGGAAAAACGTTGCGGCGTCCGCGGAAGCAGTTGGCCGACCTGCCCGCATTTACCCCGGAGGCGAAGGCGATGTCCGACGATCTGCGGCGCCGCGGATTTCGTTTCGTCGGGCCGACGATCTGCTACGCGTTCATGCAAGCGGTGGGTCTGGTCAACGATCACGTCGCAAGCTGCTCGTTTCGCCGCCCTTAATCAACGTTAATGCTGGCAAGAGTTTTCCAAGCGCGTCGTCGTAGCGCGCAGCACGCACGAGTGGCCTGTTAATACGAAAGGAATCATAGAGATGACCCGCACCTTCTTACGAGTTCTCCTGACGTTTTCGCTGGTCGCGGCGGTGACCGGATGCGGCGGTGGCGGCGGCGCGTCGTCTTCAAGCGCAGCTTCGCCCGCAATGGGCGCGGCAGCGTCACCTGGCGCGATGGCGGCGGGCGGGACGACCAACCTTACTTTGGCCGGTTCGACGGCATTGTTGCCGCTGGTCAAGCAGGCCATCATCGACTACCAGGCCGGACATCCCAGCGCAAAGATCACCGTATCGGGCGGCGGCTCGCGCGTCGGTATCACCCAAGCGGCGCAAGGCGGCGTCGACATCGGTAACTCCGACATCCCACCGGCCGGCGAGCCCAGCTTGGTCGACCATCAAGTTGCGATCGTCATGTTTGACGTGGTAGCCAACCCAGCCGTCGGTGTTACCCATTTAACGAAGAAGCAGATTCAAGACATCTTCACCGGTCGCGTGACGAACTGGAAGCAAGTCGGCGGCAAGGATCAGGCGATTACCATCATCAACCGCCCGCGCAGCTCTGGAACGCGCGCCGTGTTCTCAGAGAAGCTGCTCGACGGTGCGCAGCCCAACGAAGCCGGTCTAACCCAAGACTCGTCCGGTACGGTTGCAACGATGGTCGCGCAGACGCCCGGTGCAACCTCGTACGTCGCCTCGAGCTACGTTAAGCCGCCGGCCATCGTTCCGATCACCATCGACGGCGTTGCTCCGGCGGCGGCGAACGTGGCTAAGGGCACGTATCCGTTCTGGTCGTACGAGCACATGCTCACCAAAGGCACTCCCAGCCAATCGGCGGCCGACTTTATCACCTTCGTGAGCAACGACAAGTCGGCGTTGAACGCGCTCGGTTTCCTCCCAACGGACACGGTGAAGGCAAAGTAGCGCAGGCTTTCAAGCTAAAGAATCGGCGCGGTCGCCTACGAACTCGTTGCGTGCGCGACCGCTCCGACGACGGCCGGTTCGACCGGCTTGGACGGATCGGTGTAACCGTCTTCGGGCAACGCTCCGGAGGGAGCGGTACCGGCCTGCTTGAGCATGTGGTCCATTCCGTCAACGACGACGAGTTTCGCACTGGAATTCGCTTTGGCGAGCGCGTCGGCATCGTCCATGCTAACCTGAACGTCGGCGGTGCCTTGAACGACCGTCGTCGGAATGCTCAGCTTGGCGATCTCGACCGCCGGGTCGTACTTCATGAGCGAGATGAGATAGGGCTGAACCGAAGGCCGGAAGAGCACCATGAGTTCGGAGGGAACGTCGCTGACGATCTGCCCGTTCTGCAGCGACGTGAGGATCGCATCAGCTTGTTTGTACGATGCTGCCGGCAGCCGCGGTTTGAGCTGTAGACGCAGCACGGTGGCGAAGGGCCTGCCGGCGCCTTCGAGCGAGACGAAGGCATCGGCGTGCGCTTCTTGCGCGGCAATCATGCCGATGAGCGAGCCTTCGCTGTGACCGGCGACGACGATGCGCGAGAAACGCTTGTCGCTTTTCAGCAGCGCGATCCACGCTTGTGCATCGGCAATGTAGGTTTCGAAGCGCAGCGACGCTTCGGAAGCAACGGCGCCGCTGCTGGCTCCCACTCCGCGCTTGTCGAAACGAACCGAAGCAATCCCGCGCTGTGCGAGCGCCTGGGCCAGCAGCATGTAGGTGTTGGCCGTTATTATCGGCTTCGCATTCCCATCGCGATCGGTATTGCCCGAGCCGGCGATGATTAGCACGACCGGAACCGGCGGCGCCGGCGTGGACGGCATCGTCAGCGTGCCGAAGATCGTGCCGGTCGGCGTTTGCAGCGCGATGTTGGAATCCGCCGCCCGTGCGGTAGCCGGACGAATGCCGGCCAGCGCTGCACCGCAGCTCATGAGCAAAAACGTCGTTCGCTTCATTCTTCTACTGCAGGACCGGTAACGGCAGCGACGGCTTTGTCGACAGATCGGGCTTCGCGACCTCGGTTTGCTCGATGGCGTTGCCGATGAGTCGCAGTGCCATCTCCATCTGTGGATCGCGGCCGTCACGATAGTCGTGCGGCGGGATGTCCACGTCGTAGTCGGGGTCGGTTCCGTAATTCTCGACCTTCCATCCGACGTCGGTGAACCAGAATGAAAACTCCGGCTGCGTCGTGACGGTTCCGTCGACCAGCCTGTGATACGGGTTGATGCCGATCACTCCGCCCCACGTGCGCTTGCCGATCAACGGACCCAGACCGTACAGCTTGAAGCAATGGCTGAAGATGTCGCCGTCCGAGCCGGCAAATTGATTCGTCAGTGCTACGATCGGACCGCCGACGGACTCAGGCGGATACGGCACGGCCACGCCATAACGCGGGACGTCGTACCCGACGCGTTTGCGTGCGAGCTTCCCTAACAACAGGGGCGAAACGTGACCGCCGCGATTGTAGCGAACGTCCACGATGAGGCCGCGCCGATCGAACTCACCCAAATACCCGCGATGAAACTCCGAGAATCCCCACGGTCCCATGTCCGGAATGTGCAGGTAGCCCACTGCGCCGTTCGTGCGCTCGTGCACCAGCTGCCGGTTGCGCTCCACCCAGGCGCGATAACGCAAGCCCGATTCGCTGGCCAGCGCTTTTACGGCGATCGTGCGTTCGTCGCCATTGTTCCGGGCGACCGTAATCGGCACGTCGCGATTGGCGGTGTTGACCAGCATTCGGTCGGGAAAGAACTCGCGCGATAGCCGCCGTCCGCCGATCGCCGTGATGACGTCGCCTTCACGAACGTCCAACCCGGGCTCGGCCAGCGGAGAGTCGGTGTCGCGATTCCACGAATCGCCGCGATAGAGCTTGTCGATGCGATAGCCGTTTTGCGCGTCATCCCATTGTAAGTCCGCACCCAAGAAACCGCGCTGATACTGCGGCGGCACGCGATAGTCGCCGCCGTATTCGTAGGCGTGCGACGTTCCAAGCTCGCCTTGCATCTCCCAGATGACGTCGGAGAGTTCGCTGCGCGTGCGCACGCGCGGCAGCAGCGCTTCGTAGCGATCGAAGACGCGATCCCAGTCGATATCGCTCATGTCCTCGGTCCAGAACTGCTCGGTCTGCAGGCGCCAAGCCTCGCGATACATCTGCGCCCACTCGTCGCGCGGTTCCACCATGATGCTGGCCCGCTCCAAATCGATGAAACCGCTCTTCCTTCCCGGTTCGGTCGAGAGCTTCGGTTCCTCGTCCTCTTCCGGCAAATCGCCTTGCGCGTCGATCGCCCGGAGCTTGTTGTGCGAGGTGTAGAGCAGCGTGCGATGATCGGCGGCGAGGCGAATTTCGCCGACGTCGCGAGCGATCGTCGCCAGCCGCTGCTGGTCGAAGTCATAGGCGAGCAGCGTTCCGGTCTCTTCGGGCTCGTCCCAGTTCTGACCGGACGGCTTGATTCCACGAACTTCGAATCTGGTGAAGAGCACGCGCCCGCGGGTGGCGACGAGTTGGCCGTAGTTGCCCTCGTCGACCGGAAACCCAAGGATGCGCCCGGAGATTCCTTCGAAATCGATCGCGACGTCGACTTTCGCGTCGCCGTTCTTCGATCGCTTCCCCGCGTCGTTGTCGCGATCGCGGTGCAACGGCCGCGGTACGGGGACGAACGGCGATGCAACGTCGGCGCGCAGCGTTGCCACAAATGGCCGGTCGGCTTGCGGAAACGAGAGATCGAACTGCAGCGCATCGTAGACGGGATTGAAGTCGCGGGTGGAGATGAAGTACAGATACTTCCCTTCGGGGTCCCATGCCGGCGAGTGATCGGCGCGCAACGGTGTGGTGATGTCGTGCACCTTGCCGGATTTGATCTTTGCTACCCGCACCAGCGAGCGGCCCTGCGCCGGCGACCAAATATAGGCGATGAACCGTCCGTCGGGCGAGAAGGCCAAGTCGGCGATCAGCTCGGCGGAGCGATCGTCGAGCCGGCGCAGTTTGCCGTCCTCGAGATCGATCGCCCACAGCTCGTAGCGGTGATTGGCGAAGACGGCGGTGTCGGAGCTCGGCGAAACCGCCAGTTCGGTGACGCGCCCGATGTCGCCGTTGGTGACGAAGCGCGGCTCGCCCGAGCCGTCGGCGTTGAAAACGGCAAGCTGCTCGTGGCCGTTCACGTCGGTCACCGCGACGAAGCGTCTTCCGTCGCGCAGCCATTCGGCCAAGCGATAGCGCGCGCGGCTGCCGATGCCGTGGTTGACCACCGCGCCTTCGAAGAACGGCAAGGTAAAAGGTTGACCGCGGCCGATCAGCGCCAGACCGGTACCCTCGGGATTCGGCGCAAAGTGCTCGATGCCGTCGGCGGCGCTTTCAAAGCGACGCGTCGTCTGCGGCGCGGTCGATGGGGCAAAGAGCTCAACCTCCGCAGCCGTGTCGCCGGCGACGTCGTATACGAACAGCGCGCCGCCGGCCGCGTAAACGATGCGGCTGCCATCGGTGGACGGATAGCGCAGATAATATTCGGACTCGTTGGTATGCCGCTGCAGATCGGAGGCGTCGAGCGCGCAGGAGTACAGGTTGGCAATGCCTTCGTGGTCGGAGAGGAAATAGATGCGCTCGCCGATCCACATCGGCCAGATCGGGTTGCCATCGGGCAAACGCAGTTTCTCAAACTCGCCGCCGTCGCGCGCGTCGATCCAGATCTCTCCCGACGTTCCGCCGCGATAGCGTTTCCACCGGGCCGAATCCTCGGCGTTGCGCCCCAACACTACGCCGCCGCGCGGCCCAAACGAGATCGTCCGCAGGTGACCGACATTGAGCTCGTTCGGTGTGCCGCCGGAACGCGGAACCGAGAACCCGCGCATCTCTCGCTCGTACCAGACGGTTGGATTGGCGACGAAATAGATCGTGCCCGAATCGGAACTCCAGCCCGTTACGGCGGCCTGCGTGCTCCCCAGGAACGTCAACCGTTGTGGCGGACCCCCTCCCGCGGGCATGACGTATACCTCGGGGTTGCCCTCGTCGGTTGAAACAAATGCAATCCAGCGACCATCGGGCGATAATCGCGGATAGCTGCACGCGCCAAAGCTGACGGTGAGCCGCGTTGCTGCGCCGCCGGTAGCGGGCGCGCTCCAAATATCGTCTTCGCAGACAAAAGCGATGCGATCGCCCGCAATCGTGGGGTGACGGTAGTAGCCGGTTTCCATGGTAAGGGCGACTGTTTGTCGGTGGGGTCGGCGCACCCCGCTTGACCGCGAAGGAGCGGCCTCTCCTTTTAATGAGTGGGACGAGCGCTTTCTTGCGGCCGCGCGTGCGTTGGGACGGGGCGTGACACCGATCGGGCCGGCCGGTTGTGCGGCGCGGACGAATGCTGGTGTTCGGGCGCGTGCCTCGCGGCATTCGCCGCGTTTTGCTCTTGCGCCGCAGCTTGTTCTTGTAAGAGTTCGGTAAGCGCTCGCACGATGGCGCCTTCGTTTTGAATCTGCGTCAGGAGAGTAGTGAGCGTCGGGGTGCGGCTAATGCGCTGGAACGGTTGAATTGCGCGCCCGCCGCCGGTGAACGGAACCTCACGCATGCCGGCAACCGCACGAAAGAGTAGATCGGCGTAGAAAGCGTTGCCCCAACCGAAATCCGCGCGCGTGTACCGCCAGTAGCCGTTGGCGTAAAAGCTTTCGTGAATGAGCCCATCCTCGCTATCGGTTTCGGCGAGGACCGAGATCGATTCGGAAACCTCGACCGTCGACGTGGAGGTCAGGGCGCGGCCGATGATGCCGAGCGGCCAGATGAACTGTTCGGGCGTGTGTGGACTGCCCAGGCCTTCGGCATACGTTCCTTTATAGAAGTACGGGTTTGCGGTGGAGAGCGCGAATGCCCGCGTCTGCAAATAGGTCGCATCGAAGGCCGACGACCAGCCGATATACGGCAGCGTCGTTAAATTTGGAATGTTGGCGTCGTCCATCAGCAGGTCGTTGCCGTTGCCGTCGGTTTCATAGGCGTACATCCACGCTCGGCGCTGCACGTTGTAGAAACGGCCGTAGCGCTCGACGCCGACGTAGATCTTGGCCGCGAGGCTAAGCGCGTCGCCGGCCAGCGAGTAGTCGTGGTAACCGTCGCGGGCGAGCGCGGCCAGCGCGTGCAGCGCCACCACGGCAAACGCATTCTGCGGAATGTTGAACCGGTAGGCGACGGCATCGTCGGAGGGGCGGAAAGCGCCCCAGATCATGCCGGTGTTTGGATTATAGTTATCGTTGGTCAGAACGCGGAAGGGGTAGCGGTAGTAATTGCAGCGCGGATGATCCTCCTCGCAGCGGTAGGTGTTGACGATACGGCGCAACGCGTCGTGCAAGCTTCGAGTGAATACGCTGTGGTCGGCCGTCTCGCTCCAGTAGACGAATGCCAAGACTACCGGCCAGGCGAGAGAGTCCACTTCCCACTTGCGTTCCCAAGTACCGTACCTATCGGTAAACGCGTTTGCGTAGGGATCGGCGAGGATGTTGCGGGCGTTGCGTTCGATGACGCCGCGAAAGCGTTCGCGCAGCGTTGGGCAATAGCGTTGAAATCTGATGTATGGAATGGTTTGAGCCGAAGAATCGCGCAGCCACATCGCCGGAATGTCACCGGTCGCGACGTAGGTCGTGCCGTCACGCTCCATGGTGAAGTCGTTGAATAAGGTGTGAAAGAGCGTTCTGGGATCGGCGGTGTGAATGCGCCTGCCCGAAAGCGGAACGGCCATCAGCCGCTGCGCCGCAGCGGGCGCGTTCGCCAGCAGGGTCGCGGCGAGCGCAAACGCCCAGGGCGCCAAACGTGCGATGCGTTTCAGGGAGCGGCCTCGCGCGCGCCCAGAACAATGGCAACGATCGACCGCGCCAGCGGCCCGAGGTCGACGCTATCTGCGTCGGAGAGGAGAACGATATCGAGCCTCTCGCTCGGGAGACGAGCCGCAAATGACGAGTATCCGGCGACGTATCCGGCGGCGAAACATGCGGGCCGGTCGAAGAACGTGCCGGCAAAAAATCCGTTGTCATACGGCGCCCGCGTGCATGGCAATCGCACGATGGTGCCGGCGTCCAGCGCGCTCAGCCATTTCAGCATGTCGTCGGCAGTAGATTCGAGGTCGGCGCTGCCAAAGCCCAGCGAGTATCCCTGCGCAAGCGACGTGGCGCGCAACGTTAGCGGATCGAGCAATTCGCGCTGCGAGAATTCTGCAAACGGCATCCGCTCGGTCTGCTGCACGATCAGCGCCAGCATGAGATAGTTGGTGTTGCTATACTCGGTTTGCGAGCCCGGCGTGAAGTTGAGCGGCAGCGTTTCGATTGTCGCAAGCAGAGCGTTGGGAGCGACCGGACTGCGGGCGGTGCGAACGAACCCCGGCCGTTCGGAATAATCGGGAATGCCGCTGCGCATTTGCAGCAGATCCGCGAGCGTGACGCTGCCGGCCGCAGCGTAGCGGGGAAAGAACGGGGCCATCGGTGTGCCTTCGTGCAACGTGCCGTTGGCCATCGCGATGCGCGTAGCTGCCGCCGTAAACGATTTCGTGAGCGAGCCGATGGGCATAACCGTTCGAGCGGTGACGGCCCGCGCCGGGTTGCGACCGATCCAGCCGTAGCCACGAAGGTAGATCGGCGCGCCGTCGCGGGAGATTCCCAGCTCGATGCCACGAACGTGCCGGTCGCTCATAACGTAGTGCACGATGGCATCGACTTTGGCGCTGCGAACGTCGTCGAGCGGATGAGCGGGTGCAGCCCGCGTGCAGAGCGCCATCGTCATGACTATCGCGGCGCACGGGCGGCGGTACATCGTTGCTAGGTTCCCTGCCTCGCCCCGCCGGTGCCTATCTCGAGGGGCGGCAGGTGTAAGATTGCGCCGGCCGCAATTCACGCGTCGTGACCGAACCCCGTAGCCGGGCAGCGCTGTTGCGCGAGTTTGATGCCAAGAAGCCACGTGCGCTAGCGCGCGCAATTTCTATCGCGGAATCCGGTCGCGGAGGGGAGCTGATCCGCCACTTGTTCGGACGCACGGGTCAGGCAATGACGATCGGTCTCACCGGCCCACCCGGCGTCGGTAAGTCAACGTTGGCCTCGGCGCTGGTCCGCAAGGTGCGTTCGCTGAACAAAACCGTTGGGGTCGTCTCGGTGGATCCGTCGTCACCGTTCTCGCATGGCGCGTTGCTGGGTGACCGCATTCGCCTCAGCGAGCACTTCGTCGATGCCGACGTCTTCATTCGTTCGATGGCCAGCCGCGGCCACTTGGGCGGCTTAGCGGGCGCGACGGCCGATGCCGTGCTGCTCATGGACGCATTTGGGCTGGACGTCATCATCATCGAAACGGTCGGCGTCGGTCAAAGCGAGATCGAAGTTGCCGAATTGGCGCAAACGGTCATCGTCGCCTTACAACCCGGCAGCGGCGATTCGGTGCAGGTCCTCAAAGCCGGTATTCTCGAGATCGCCGACATCTTTGTAGTGAACAAGGCCGACCACCCCATGGCCAACCAACTGCGCCGCGAGATTCGTACGATGATGGAGATGCTCGATTTCTCGGGCTGGGTGCCGGAGTTGATCTCGACGCAAGCAATTTCGGGTGAGGGCGTCGACGATCTCTGGGCCGCGATCGTACGTCACACCGCGTGGCTGAAGCAGAGCGGCGCGTTGCAAGAGAAGCGACGCGAGGCCTTCGCACATCAAGTGCGTCAACTGGCGCTGGGCCGCTTGCAGCGCAAACTCGAGCGCGAGCTGCGTAGCGACATCGCTTCCGGCGTCGATCCCTACGCGGCAGCCGATCGCGTGCTGAGCGCGTTCAACGTCTTCGACGACGCGGAAGAAGAGAGTTTTGTCGCCCGGCCGCGAGCGACGGTCAAAGGCCTGACGTAGTGGGCGCGGCTACCAGCCCATAATCTCGCGGCACTGCTCGACATAGGCCGGCGGGTCGGCTTGTGCCGGTTGGTAGATCTCGGCCAGGAGCGGCGTTTTCGGGCGAATGCCCGCCGAGCTCACGAGGCGTCCTTCGCGCGCCTCCGACAGCGAAAGCCAGTTGAGCAGTGCGGGCGTGAAGCTGCCGTCGCTCTTGGCCTCGTCCAGCGCAGAGAGATCTACCTTCATTACCGCGCGATCGTCGGCGATGATATCGTTGCTTTCATCGGTGATTGAATCGTCCGCGTACTCGATGTCGGCCAACAGCAGCATCGCTGCATCCTTGACGCCGGTGCGATCGGTGCACGGCTCCAGCGAGATGGCAAGAGTGCTGGCGGCATAACCCGTGTACCGCCGCTGCGGCATCATTGCCGTCAGGCGCTGGACGATCTGGTTCAGCGCGTGTGCGCCCGGACATACGGTATCGATCGAGGTCAACGTTGGGCCGACGTCGGAACGCACGAGTTCCGGTGGCATCGGCGCCGAAGCGTCGAGGTCGGGATTGAGCGCAAAGATCTCAAACCCGGGCTGCGGTTGGAAACCGCGGATGCGAATCTCGTCGTTAAAGTTTTCCGCATCGGACAGGTAGCCGAGCTCTTGCGCGGCGTTGCGGTTAGCGATGCGCGGTCCGTAGTTTTCAAGCTCGTATGCGCCCACATCGATTGCGTGCAGCGCCGCTTGGGCTACCGCCGCATCGAGAGCCTTCGCGTCGCGCGCCTGCACGTAGACGAGGATGCCGTACTCGATTGATATTTCGCCGTGCGGATACCCCCACTGCGGCTTCGAAGCGTCGTCGGCAGCCTCCAGGCACGTAGCGTAGGCGGTGGCCGCCTGTTGCAGCGCAGCGATGGCGGTGTGCATCGTCGACGCATCGGCATGCGCGATGGTTGCATTGTACGCAGCGCTCGCGCGCGTTCCCAGATCCTGCGTCGACGGATCGCACGCCGCACGAGCGCCGGTGGACCAGAGTAGCCACAGACCGGCGACCGTCGCGATCGCAAAGATCGAGCGCTTCCGCATGACGCACGCCTCCTGACGGCACCCACGGCGTCCTTTTCGTGCATTTGAATTACCCGGTACGGCAACGGGTTCCCCGCGGCAAGCGTCGAAGCCGCGAGGGCTTATGGCCAAGATGATCGATCGCCCGAGCGAAGCGGGGGAGGAGCCTGCGTTTGAAGCGCAGCGTGAGGCCTACGCGGCTGCCGCCGCCAAGGGGAAGCGCCGCAAAGGCCCGGGCAGCGGAGCCGTCGACCGGACTATCAGCGACGTTCCGCTCCAGCCCGTTTACGGGCCGGATGACATCGCACATCTCGACCTAGCGCGCGACCTTGCTTGGCCCGGCATCTTTCCCTACACGCGCGGTATCCACCCCAACGGTTACCGCGATCGGTTGTGGACGATGCGCCAGTTTGCCGGATTCGGCAACGCAGCGCAGACGAACGAGCGCTATCACTTCTTGCTCGAGCACGGCCAACACGGACTCTCGGTAGCTTTCGATATGCCGACGCTGATGGGATACGATTCGGATGCCCCCCAAGCTCGCGGTGAGGTGGGTAAGTGCGGCGTCGCGATCGACTCGCTGGCCGACATGGAGCGCCTGTTCGAGGGCATCGACATGGCCGACATCACGACGTCGATGACGATCAACGGGCCCGCCGCCATCGCCTTGGCTCAGTACATCGCCGCCGCCGAAAGAAAAGGCATTTCGCGAAGGCACTTGGGCGGAACGGTCCAGGCCGACATCCTCAAGGAATACATCGCGCAGAAGGAGTGGATCTTTCCACCGCGCCCGCACCTGCGCATCATCGTGGATATGATCGAGTTCTGCACGCGCGAGATGCCGAAGTGGAATACGATCTCGATCAGCGGCTATCATATTCGCGAGGCCGGTTCGACCGCCGCTCAAGAACTTGCCTTTACGCTCGCGGATGGATTCGCTTACGTGGAAGCGTGTATGGCCGCCGGAATGGACGTGGACTCGTTCGCGCCGCGGCTGTCGTTTTTCTTCAACTCGCACATCGACTTCTTTGAGGAGATCGCAAAGTTCCGCGCCGCCCGGCGCATCTATGCGCGCCACATGCGCGACAAGTACGGCGCCAAGAACCCGCGTTCGTGGCAGTTGCGCTTCCATACGCAGACGGCCGGGTGCAGCGCAACCGCACAACAACCGGAGAACAACATCGTCCGCGTCGCGTACGAGGCGATGGCGGCGGTACTTGGCGGAACGCAGAGCTTGCACACCAACTCGATGGACGAAGTGCTGGCTCTCCCAACCGAGAAGTCGGTGGAGATTGCGCTGCGCACTCAACAGGTCCTCGCCTACGAGACCAACGTCACCAACGTGGTCGATCCGCTCGGCGGCTCGTATTTCGTAGAGGCACTAACCGACGAGATGGAGCGCGAGGCGGAGAGCTACTTCAGCCAGATCGCCGAGTTCGGCGGCGTGGTCGAAGCGATCGAGGCCGGATTCTTCCAGCGAGAAATCGCCGAGGCGTCCTACCGGTATCAGCGATCGATCGAAACGAAAGATCGGGTCATCGTCGGCGTTAACGCTTTTCAAAGGGAAGAGGATCCCGCGTCCCTCGATCTTCTGCGCATCACCGAAGAGATGGAGCGAGAGCAGGCACGGTCCGTCGCACAGGTGCGCAAGAACCGCGACGACGCGGCGGTGCAAGCCACGCTGGACCGGCTCCAGCGTGCGTGCCGGGATCCCAAGGACAACCTCATGCCGCACCTGATCGATTGCGTCAATGCCTACTGCACCGAGGGCGAGATCGTGGAGGCCATGGCTAAGGTCTACGGACGTTACACGGAGAGATCGGTATTCTGATGGCACCCTTGCAACCCCAGAGCGACGCCGAACGGGAGGTCGCGCGGCAGACGCTCGAAGAGGTCGTTCACAAACTCGAGGAAGCACTGCGCCTGCAGCAGCACGCCAAGCAGACCACCATCGACGTCGTGCGACGTCTCACGCATGTCTAGACCGCTGCGCATCGTCGTTGCCAAGGCCGGTCTCGACGGACACGACCGCGGTGCGAAGGTGATTGCCCGCGCGCTGCGCGACGCCGGAATGGAAGTGATTTACACCGGTCTGTTCCAGACGCCGGAGCAGATCGTTCAGACCGCGATTCAAGAGGACGCGGACGGCATCGGGCTTTCCATCCTGTCCGGGGCGCACATGACGCTCTTTCCGCTCGTGCTCGAGCAACTCAAGGCGCAGGGAGCAGGCGATATTACGTTTTTCGGCGGGGGGACTATTCCACCCGAGGATGCGGAAGAATTGAAGCGGCGCGGAGTGAAGGCGATCTTTACTCCCGGCGCGCCGCTTCAGGAGATCATCGATTTTGTCCGCGCCGAGGGGGCCAAGCGCCGAGAGCTCGTTGGCTAACGTTCGAACGCGGATCGCGCCGTCGCCGACGGGCGATCCACACGTGGGAACCGCGTACGTTGCTTTGATCAACTACCTGTTTGCGAAGAAACATGGTGGGCAGTTCGTGCTGCGGATCGAGGACACGGATCAGGCGCGCAGCACCCGTGAGTCGGAAACGGCGATCTTGGATTCGCTGCACTGGCTGGGACTGTCGTGGGACGAGGGACCGGACGTGGGCGGCCCGCACGGACCGTATCGCCAGAGCGAGCGGTCGGAGATCTATCGCACCTACGCGCAGGAGCTGTTAGCAGCCGGACATGCGTTCAAATGCTTCTGCTCGCCGCAGCGGCTGGAAGAGATGCGCGAAGCACAGCGCGCCGCTAAACAGCCGCCGCGCTACGACGGCCACTGCCTCCGCTTGACCTCTGCGGAGATTGCCCGGAAAGATGCGCAGGGCGAACCCTACGTCATTCGTTTAAAGGTCCCCGACGAAGGCGTCTGCGTCGTGCACGATATGCGCCGCAGCCCGATCGAGTTCGAATGGCGGGCGGTAGACATGCAGGTTCTCATGAAGTCCGACGGCTTGCCGACGTACCATCTCGCCAACGTCGTTGACGATCACCTGATGGAGATCACCCACGTGATCCGCGGTGAGGAGTGGTTGTCGAGTGCTCCCAAGCACGTACTGCTATATAAGTACTTTGGTTGGGAAGCGCCGCAGCTGATGCACGTGCCGCTGCTGCGCAACCCCGACAAGAGCAAGCTCAGCAAGCGAAAGAACCCGACGTCGATTCTCTTCTATCGGCGCCTGGGCTACTTGCCGGAGGCATTGATCAATTTCTTGGGGATCCTCAGCAACTCGGCGCAGGCGGATGAAGACGAGCTGCTCACGATGGATCGTTTGATCGAGCGCTTCAACATCGATCACATCGCTCTGGGTGGTCCGATCTTCGACGTTCCGAAGCTCAATTGGCTCAACGGCCGTTACATTCGCGAGCGTTTGGATCCGGCGGCGTTCGCACAGCGCGTGCGCGAGTGGGGATTTGAGGAGAACCGGCTGCGGCGCATCGCCGAACTGGCGCACTCTCGCGTCGAGCGTTTGAGCGACGTCGTTCCGCTGTGTGCGTTCCTCTTCGCCGGCCGCCTGGCGCTGCGCGCTGAGGATCTGCGCGGAGGAAAGCTCGAGGGCGACGATCTGCGCAAGACGTTCGCGCTCGCGCAGTTGGAGCTCGACGCGCTGCCCGAGTGGGACGCCGGCTCCATCGAAGGGGCGCTCAAACGCGTCGCCGACGCGACGGGGAGGAAGTTCCGCGACCTGGCGCGGCCCTTCTACGTGGCGATCACCGGAAGCCCGACCTCGATACCGTTGTACGACGCGATGGACATCCTCGGTCGCGACATCGTTCGCGAACGTCTGCGCAACGCGCTCGATCTCGTTAGGGAGGTTGCATGAGCAAGAGCGTTCGGGCCGTGATCCTTGGCGCCGGCAAAGGAACGCGCATGAAGACCCGCCGCCCAAAGGTCATGCACGAGTTGTGCGGACGGCCGATGTTATGGTACGTCCTGCGCGCGCTTCGTGAAGCGGGAATCGACGACGTGCTGGTCGTTGCCAGCCCCGAGCTCGAACCGCACCTTGCCGAGTTTGGCGTCCCCGGGGTCGTGCAGCGAGAACAGCTCGGCACCGGGCATGCGGTGCAAACGGCTCTTGGCGCCCTCAAGGTTCGTAACGGCCGGCTCCTCGTCGCCTACGCGGACATGCCGCTGTTGGGAGCCGCCATCTTTCGCTCCGTCGTCGAGGCGCTGGACGGTAAGGGCGCAGGAGCGCCGGCGTTGGCGCTGGTCACCGCCCACATGCCGTTGCCGTCGAACTTCGGCCGCGTGCTGCGGCGCAACGGCGATGTCGAGCGCATCGTCGAGGTCCGCGATGCAACCCCCGACGAGCTTGCCGTCGACGAAATGAACGCCGGTATCTACGCATTCGAAGAAGAGGCTTTGCGCGACGCGGCCGGCTGCCTTAGCAACGACAACGCGCAAGGTGAATACTATCTTACCGACGCGGTCGCAGATCTGGTTCGCGGCGGTCGTCGCGTTGTGCCGGTTTGCGCCCCCGACCATCGCGACGTCTTGGGGATTAACGACCGGGTCGAGCTGGCGCTGGCCCGCCGGCACATGAACGCCCGATTGAGCGCGCAATACATGCTGGACGGCGTAACGATCGTCGATCCCGACACCACCTATCTCG